>JALOPO010000236.1 GCA_025453855.1 Gemmatimonadaceae bacterium | reverse complement strand
TGGCGGCACGCCACTGCGCATCCGTCGCCCGGCGCCCGTGCTGCAGGGAAACGTGAACGAGATGGTCGCACGCCTCGCGCTGTCGGGGCGCGACACCGCTGCCATCGCGCGGCAGACCGGCATGGCCCGCGACGCGGTGCAACTCGTGCTGCTGCGCGATGCGCGCACGACGCCGGCGGCGACGCCAGTCGCCGCGCCCGAGCCGGCGCCAGCGCTCGATCGCGATGCCGCAGCGCGCACCGCGCGCCGCGACGACGCCACGGTGCGCTCGCTGGCCGAGGCGCGTCGCGCGCGCACCACGCGCGCGGTGATAGAGGCGGTGCGTCGTGACCCGCGCGCGACCGGCGTGGCCGAGCGGGCGCGCGTCGCCGAGGGGCGCGTCGGCACGCGCTTCAACGCGACGGTGGGGTGACGATGCCGCCCGTCCTGCGCACCACCGGCTTCACCGCCGCCGCCGCCGCGCTCCAGTTCTACGAGCGTCGGCAGGAGGTGATCGCCAACAACCTCGCCAACGCCAGCACCACCGGCTTCAAGGCCACGCTGCAGTACGCGCGCCAGGCCGAGGATGCGGTGATGACCGCGAACACGACCACCGATCGCACGGCGGGGACGATCACCCCCACCGGCAATCCGCTCGACGTCGCGCTGCAGGGTGACGGCATGCTCGTCGTGCAGACGCCCGACGGCGAGCGCCTCCTGCGCGGCGGCCCGCTCCGCCTCGACGCCGAGCGTCGCCTCGTCACCGGCGACGGCTTTCCGGTGCTCGGCGAGCGTGGCCCGATCGTGCTCCCGCCGGGCGAGATCGGCATCGCGTCCGACGGCGTGATCACCGTCACCACGCCGATGCTCGACGCCGTGGGCAGCGAGCGCACGACGGGAGGACGCATCGCCGGTCGTCCCATCGACGTGCTGCGCGTGGAGCGCATGCCCGATGGTGAGCTCGTGCACGCCGGCCGCGGGCTCTACCTCCCCGGCACCGAGCGCACGCTCATGGCGCCCGATGCGCGCGGCGTGCGCCAGGGCGCGCTCGAGGAGAGCAACGTGCAGCCCATGACGACGCTCGTCGAGATGCTCGAGACCGTGCGCGCCTACGGCGACGTGCAGAAGTCGCTCTCCGTCCTCGACGAGGTGCGCGGCATCGCCGCGAGCCAGGTCGGCAAGCCCGTCTGATCCCGCAACCAGAGACCACACCCATGGATCCCGCACTCCGCGCCGCCGCCACCGGCATGATGGCGCAGCAGACGCGCACCGAGATCATCGCCAACAACCTGGCGAACGTGAGCACCACCGGCTTCAAGCGCAGCCGCGCGCACTTCGAGGACCTGCTCTACCAGACGGTGCGCGGCCCGACCGTGATCGGCGGCCCCGCGGCGAACACGCTGCCGGCCGTGCAGATCGGCCGCGGCGTGCACCTCGCCGGCGTGGAGCGCAACCACGAGCAGGGGAACCTCGAGATGACGGGGAACAACCTCGATGTCGCGATCGAGGGGAACGGCTTCTTCCAGGTGCAGCTCCCGAACGGGCAGGTGGCGCTCACGCGCGACGGCAAGTTCCAGCTCAGCGACGACGGGTTGCTCGTGAACAGCAACGGCAACCCGGTGCTCCCGCAGGTGCGCATCCCCAACGATGCCACCGCCGTGAGCATCGGGCCGAGCGGGATCGTGAGCGTGCAGCGGCAGGGCGGGTCGGTCCCCGAGGAGCTGGGGCGCATCGAGCTCGCGCGCGTGCCGAATCCGGCCGGGCTCTTCGCGCTCGGCGAGAATCTCTACGCCGCCACGCCGGCGAGCGGCGAGCCGTTCACCGGCTTCCCGCAGGACGACGGCATGGGGCGCCTGCTCCAGGGCGCGCTCGAGGCGTCGAACGTGGAGGTCGTGACCGAGATGGTCGACATGATCACCACCATGCGCGCCTACGAGCTCACGTCGAAGGCGATCAAGACCAGCGACGACATGCAGCAGATCGCGAACGGGCTGGTGCGGTGATGCTGCGCGTCCGCACCGCCGGCACGCTGGCGACGGGGCTCGTCCTCGTCGCGGGCGCGCTCGCGCTCCCGATGCAGGGCGCGCACGCCCAGACGCCGAGCGCGCTGCACGCCGTGCAGGCGCGATCGGCACCGGGTGCCCTCCTCACCATCCCGGCCGCGGCCGCACCGGGCGCGGTCGATGCGCGTGGCTGGCGCCCCGCCCCCGCGATCGCGCAGGCGCTCGTGGCGCGCGTCACGCGCATGTGGGGCGCGCCGCCCGCCGCCGGCTGGCATCACGAGTGGCAGTTCGTGCGCGGCGACACCGCGGCGCTCGACACGCTCCGCACCGAGCTCGCGGGGAGCGAGGCGAGCGGGCAGTGGACGCTCCTCGTGCGCCCCGTGCGCTACGGCGCGCCGGTGCTCGTCGCGCGGCTGCGCGTCGGGCGCGTGACGCGCGTGCCGGTGGCCACGCGCCCGCTCGCGCGCGGCGTGGTGCTCGCCGGTGGCGACGTGACGATCGGCGAGACGATCACGTGGGGCCGCCCCGCGGGCCCGTCGCCCGCCGCCGACTCGCTGCAGGACTTCGCCGAGGCACCGTCGTTCACGGGCGTCGAGCTGCGCCGCGTGGTGCAGGTCGGCGAGGCGATCCGCGCGCGCGACCTCGCGCCGGCGCCGCTGATCCAGAGCGGCGACACCGTCACCGCCGAAGTGGTCCGCGACGGCGTCACGCTCACGCTCCGCGCCACCGCGCTCCGCAGCGCCCCGGTCGGCGCCCGCATCCCGCTCCGCGCCTCGCACGGCCGTCGCCTCGACGGCATCGTCGTCTCCCGCTCCCTCGTCCGCCTCGACTGATGCGCGCCCGTTCGCTCCACCCGATCCTCGCCGTCGCCGCGCTCGTCGTCGCGACCGCGGCCGCACGTCCGGCGCAGGCGCAGGCGCGCCGCGACAGCGTCGTCGTCTCGCCCGCCGCGCCCGCCCCCGCGCTCGGCGCACGTCCGGCGCGACAGAGCTGGACCTCCGATCGCCGCAACTTCATGGTCGGCGACCTGGTGATCGTGAAGCTCGACGAGTTCACGCTCGCCAGCGCCACCATGCGCGACGACAACAGCGCGCGTCGCCGCACCGACGCCGACTTCGGCATCGAGCTCCCCGGCCAGGCGCCGGGCGCCGCGCCCGCGGCGAAGTTCGGCACCGAGCGCAACACCGAGAGCCGCGACCGCGGCGATCGCTCGCGCCAGCTGCGGCTGCAGGGCGAGCTCACCGCGCGCGTGATGGCGATCGACCCGGTCACCGGCGCGCTGCAGATCAAGGGGACCAAGTCGGTCGGCGTCGACAAGGACGTGCAGACGATCGCCTTCGCCGGGAGCGTGCGCCCGCAGGACCTCACCGGCACCAACATGATCGAGAGCTCGCGCGTCGCCGACGCACGTCTCGACATCACCAACAAGGGCTCGCTCGCCAAGCCGAAGCAGGGGATCATCGGCAAGATCCTCGGGATCGTCTGGCCGTGACGCGCCCGCTCACCACGCGCGAGCTCGAGCGCCGCGCGATGCAGCTCCGCGCCGCGCAGCTCCGTGCGCAGCTCGCCGGCCGCGCCGACTACGTGCGCGCCACGCCGGTCACCGCCGGCCGCGGCGTGCGACGCGGCACCGGCCTCGCACGCCTCGTCCGCCGCGTGCTGCGCGGCGCGAGCCTCCTCGCGCTCGCGGGCACCATCGCGCTCCCGCCGGGCGGCGCCGTGCACGCGCAGGGACGCGTGCGCGACTACGTGCTCGGCGACGCCGCCGCACCGGTGCGCCTCGTCGGCTACGGCCTGGTGGCGGGGCTCGACGGCACCGGCGATCGCGCCATGGGCGGCGCGCAGAACGGGCAGACGGTGATGAGCATCGTGAACCTCCTCCGCCGCTTCGACGTGGTCGTGCCGCCGCAGCTCCTCCGCTCGCGCAACGTGGCCGCGGTCCTGGTGACGGCCGAGGTCTCGCCGTACCTGCGTGCCGGCGGCCGCTTCGACGTGCAGGTGGCGAGCATCGGCGATGCGCCGTCGCTGCGCGGCGGCGTGCTCTTCATGACGCCGCTCGTCGCCGACGCGGGCGGTCGCGCGCAGCTACGGCGGGCGCGTGGAGACGAGTGCGCGCATCCCGGGCGGCGGCGTGATCGAGGGCGAGCTCCCGCGTCCCGCCTTCGCCGACGCCGGCACCACGCTCCTCCTGCGCGACCCCGATCTCGCGGTCGCGACGCGCATCGCCACGGTGATCGACAGCGTCTACGGCGCCGGCGCCGCGCGCGTCGACGATCCGGGGGCGGTGACGCTCACGCTCAAGGAGCCCGCCGGCCTGCCGCGCAACGCGGTGCTGGCGCGGCTGCGCGAGCTCCCCGTACGCGTGGCACGCGCCGCGCGCGTGGTGATCGACGGGCGCGATGGGACCGTGGTCGCCGGCGGCGACGTGACGGTGGGCGAGGCGGTGGTCACGCACGGCGGGCTGACGCTCGCCATCGGCGGCGGCCTCGATGCCGCGCCGGCCGCGGCACCCACGGACAGCGGCGCCACGCGTCGCCCGAACGATGGCGCGGGCGAGGTGCGGCTCCAGCCCGGGATCAGCGTGCAGAAGGTGGCCAGCGCGCTGCACGGCG
>JALOPO010000235.1 GCA_025453855.1 Gemmatimonadaceae bacterium | reverse complement strand
GGCAGCGCCGGCTACGGCGAGAAGTTCCGGATGCTCAACATCCGCAACCTCGGCGTGGGCGACGCGTGGGACGTGGAGAGCGGGGTGCGGATGCTGGTGGCGCGCGGCTGGGTGGATCCGGCGCGTGTCGCGACGATGGGATGGAGCCAGGGCGGCTACATCAGCGCCTTCCTCGCGACCTCGAGCGCGCTCTTCAAGGCGGCGAGCGTGGGGGCGGGGATCAGCGACTGGCGCACGTACTACTACAACACCGACATCACGCCCTTCACGATCAGCTACCTCGGTGCCGACCCGGTGAAGGATCCGGCGATCTACGCGAAGACGTCACCGGTGGACTACGCGCGGCAGGCGCGCACGCCGACGCTCATCCAGCACGGCGAGAACGACCGGCGCGTGCCGCTCGCGAACGCGTACCAGCTGCGACAGGTGCTCGAGGATCGCGGCGTGGCGACCGAGCTGGTGATCTACAAGGGGTTCGGCCACGGCATCACCAAGCCGCGGGCGCAGCGGGCGGTGATGCGGCACAACCTCGCGTGGTTCAATCACCACCTGTGGGGCGATCCGCTCCCCGACTTCACGCGCGTCGATCCGGCGGCGGTGGCGAGCGGCGCCGGGCCGTGATCGCGCGCGGCGCGCCGCGCCTCGTGGGGACGGCGCGGGGTGCGACAGCGCTCAGTTCTTGTGGCGGTAGACGATGCGGCCCCGGGTGAGGTCGTACGGCGAGACCTCGAGCGTCACGCGATCGCCGGCGAGCACGCGGATGCGGAAGCGGCGGAGATTGCCACCGATGGTGGCGAGGACGCTGTGCCCGTTGTCCAGCGAGACGCGGAACATCGCGCTGGGGAGGACTTCGCTGACGGTGCCTTCGAGCTGGAGCGCTTCTTCCTTGGCCATGTCGGGTGATGCGGGGGAGGACCGCGCGCCCGGGACGGGGGCGGCCGCGCGGAAAGCTAGTGGGCGCCGGAACGGGACGCGGGCCGGCCCGCCCGGAGGCGGACCGGCCCGCGAGGACCGTGGCGAGGACGACCGACTCAGCGGCCGAGCTTGGTCACGTTTTCAGCCGCCGGGCCCTTGGCGCCGTCGACCATCTCGAACTCGACCTGCTCACCCTCGGCAAGCGTCTTGAAGCCCTTCATCTGGATCGCCGAGTGGTGGACGAAGCAGTCCTTGCCGCCGCCCGAAGGGGTGATGAACCCGAAGCCCTTGGCGTCGTTGAACCACTTCACGGTGCCGGTCGTACGCATTGCTACGAACTCCTAATTGGTGATCGCCGGGAGGGGGGAGCCCCGGAGCCGACCACGGTCCTCGTGGACATCGCTCCCACGATGAGCGCCGGATACGACAACGGGCCCGCGCTGGCGGACCCGTCTCCGAACCCGACCCGCGTCGACCTGACGCGGAGTACAGCGCCGCGAAGATAGGCCCCCTCCCGGGCGACGTCAAATGGCCGGGTCGGCCGTGCCGGGGAGGCCGCCTGCCGGCCTCATCCTTGCGTGACCTCCGTGCCGGGAGGGCGTCTCCTCCCGCACGGCCTCGTCACCGGGAGTTCCTGCATGCGGCTGGTCCGGCTCGCCATCACGCTCGCCCTCGCGGCCTACGGCGCCGTCCTCCTCATGGAGGTCACGCCGTGGGCGGTGGTCGACCATGTGAACCTCGCGATCCACGAGGCGGGGCACATCGTCTTCCTCCCCTTCGGCGACACGATGCACTGGCTCGGCGGCACGCTGCTGCAGCTCCTCGTGCCGCTCGTCTTCTGCATCTACTTCTGGCGCGCGGCCGACGAGCACGGCGCGTCGGTGGCGCTCTGGTGGGTGGGCGAGAACTGCTGGAACATCGCGCTCTACATCCGCGACGCCGAGGCGATGGAGCTCCCGCTGGTCGGGGGCGGGGAGCACGACTGGAACACGCTCCTCACCGCCTGGGGGGTGATGGACCGCTACGTCCAGATCGCCGACACGGTGCGGATGACGGGGACGGCGCTCTTCGCGCTCTCGATCATGTGGGGGCTGGCGGCGCTGTGGCGCGGCCCGACGAGCGTGGCGGCGCCGCGGATGCTGCGGCCGGCGCCGGGCGCGGCGGCCCGTCGGCGCTGAGCGGAGCGCGCGGCGCCGGTGGTGCCGCCGGTGGTGCCAGGCACCACTGTCCCCGCTGATCATGCGTCGCCGGGGGACGGCGGTGCCTGGGGGACAGAGGTGCCTGGCACCGGGCGGTAGCCCGCGCGGCGCCGACCCGCTGTCCGCGCGCTCCATGCTCCGCTAGGATAGCCGCCCATGGATCACACCCCCGGCTTCCTGCGTGCGGTGGACGCCGTGCGCCCGCACGTGCGCGAGGTCGACGTGGCGACCATGCGCGAGGCGCTCGCCACGGGGCATGCGGTGGTCCTCGACGTGCGCGAGGATCGCGAGTGGGCGCGCGGCCACGTGCCGGGCGCACGGCACATCGCCCGCGGGGTGCTCGAGCGCGACGTGGAGCGCGCGATCCCCGATCCGGCGACGCCGCTGATCCTCTACTGCGGGGGCGGCTATCGCTCCATGCTCGCCGCCGACGCACTGCAGCGCATGGGCTACACCGACGTGCGGTCGATGACCGGCGGCTGGCGCGAGTACGTGGTCGCGGGCGGGCAGGTGGTCGTCCCCGCCTCGCCCCTCGACGAGCCATGAGCGCGCGCACCGCGCGCTCGCGTCACGACACGCTGCGGCGGTCGACACCGCGTGGCTCGCGCGGTGGCGCACCGCTCGTGCACGCGCGCCCGCACGCGCTGCTCCTGCTGCTCGCACTCGCGGTCGGCGGCTGCGGCCGCGATGCCGATGCCGCCGCCACGCGCGCGCGCCGCAAGGCCGCCGTGGCGGTCGCGGCGCGCGATCGCGCCCTGCTGCAGCGCTACGTGCGCGAGGCCGATGCCCTCGACGCGCGGCTGCCGGCGCTGCGCCGCGTGACCACCGGCTTCGTCACCGGCGACACGACGGTGATCCTCGCCGGCTACCTCGCCGGCGACTCGCTGCTGGCGATCGACGAGATCCTGCGCGCGGGGGAGACGCTCCGCGGGCAGTCGCGCTACGTCCTGCGCGGCGATCGCCTGCACTACGTCGCACTCGATCGCACGCAGCCCGGCGCGACACCGCTCGCTCCCGAACGGCTGCGACTCGCGCTCGGCTTCGACTCCACGGCGCGTCTCGTGGCGAGCAGCAAGAACATCAACGACGGCGCGGTGAACCTCGACACCGCGGCCGACGTGACCGCGCTCGTGCTGCGGTCGGCGACGCTCGCGCGGCGCGTCAGCGACGCCGCGAGCGCTCCAGCAGCGCGATCCGCGCCTCCACCACCCTGAACTTCCGGTCGGCGACGTCGTAGAGGCGCGCCTCGCGGGTGCGCAGCGCCTGCAGCCAGCGGCTCTGGAGCTCCTCGAAGGCGAGCCGCTGCACCGGATCGGCGGGCGTCGCCAGCAGGCGCCGCTCGGCGATCGCCTGCTCGGCGTCGGCGGCGCGCACGGCGGCGTCGGCGTGGTCGCGCTCCAGGCGCGCCTGCTCGGCCTGCGCCTCGTGCACCGCGCGACGGAGCCGCACCAGGTCGCGGCGCCGCTCGAGGACGCGCTTCTCGCCCTCGGCGGCGGTGCGCAGCGTGTCGTTCTTCGCCTTGCGTGCCTCCTTGATGCGACGCTCGACGCCGTCGATCTGCTGCTCCACGCCGCCCACCTCGCCGCGCAGTCGTTGCGCGATGTCGCGCTCCACCGCCCACCGCGACTCGGCCTCGCGGCGCACGCCCAGCCAGCCATCGCGATCGGCGCGGATCGCATCGGCCATGCGCGCCTGCAGGAAGTACTCGATCGTGTCGGCGATCGCGGACGCGTTCGCCCCCGGCGCCGCGGGCGCGGCGCGCGTGGCGCTGTCGACACGTCCCGGCTCCTGGGCCGGCACGGTGAGCGGCGCGAGGAGGGCCAGCGCGAGCGCGGGGCGGGCGGCGCGGCGCGCGAGGCGCGCGGCGAGCGGGCGGACGGACATGAGGCGCATGGGTCGGACGTGGGGACGCGTGAGCGCGCATGTGGCGGGCGGCACGCCGGGGTCGCGCAAAGATACGGCACCCGGGCACGCGAGGGTCCACGGGTCGCGTGCCATCGCGTGCACCCGACGTGCGACCCGGCGCATCACCCCTCGGCCCGCGTCGGGTGCTGCTCGATCCGTCCGGTGCCGCCGCCATCGCGTCGACGTGCACCAGCTGCTTCCGTGACGCGGGCACGCGGTGCGGCTCGACGTGTCGACGCTGCCAGGTGCGCGGCTCGGCCTCGATGATCCGCCTCCGGCCACCTCGCCGTGAGTGCGATGGAGACCGCGCGCCGGCGGGTGCGCGGTGGATGCACGCCGAGCGGATGAGTCGCCACGTCAGGGCCCGTCGCACGGCATCACGCCGGGCGCGTGGGCATGCGCATCGCCGTCGCCGGTGCCGGCGCCGCGTGCGGAGGTGACGTGGCGCGGCCGCGTCGTCGCTCGGTCGTGGGCGCCGTCCTCGCCGGC
>JALOPO010000234.1 GCA_025453855.1 Gemmatimonadaceae bacterium | reverse complement strand
GGCCAGCGCGCGCGCTACCTGGCGATGATGGACCAGCTGCGCAAGCGGATCCAGGCGCGGCTCGACAGTGGTGGACGCGTCGGGCAGCGCGAGCCCTTCTGAGGCGACCGACTCCACCGCGGCGCCCCGACCACCGACGGTGGCCGGGGCGTCGCTACGTTTGGGAGTCCACCCTCCAGCCTCGCATGGCCGCCACCCTGCCGCTCCCGCGTCCCGAGCGCCTGCCCCTCGCCGCGCGCCTCGTCCAGCCCTTCCGCGAATTCGTGCGCGTGAAGTCGGCCTCCGGCGGGCGTGGTGCTCATCGTCGTCGCCGTGGCGGCGATGCTGTGGGCCAACTTCGGCGGTGCCAGCTACGAGCGCGTCTGGGAGACGTCGCTCGGCCTGTCGATCGGCGGCGCGTCGTTCGCCATGCCGCTGCGGCTCTGGATCAACGACGTGCTGATGAGCGTCTTCTTCCTGCTCGTCGGCCTCGAGATCAAGCGCGAGCTCCTGGTGGGTGAACTCGCATCGTGGCGGACCGCGATGCTCCCGCTGCTCGCCGCGTTGGGCGGCATGGTGGCACCGGCACTCATCTACGCGGGCATCAACCTGGGCGGCGCCGGTGCGGGCGGCTGGGGTGTTCCGACCGCCACCGACATCGCGTTCGCGCTCGGCGTGCTGGCGCTGGTGGCGCGCAACGCGCCGCAGGGACTCACCGTCTTCCTCGCAGCGCTCGCCATCGCCGACGACCTCGGTGCCGTGGTGCTGATCGGGCTGGTGTACGGCCACGCGCCGTCGCTCGAAGCGCTCGGCTGGGTGGCGCTCGCCCTGGGTGCGCTGGCGGTGGCGAACCGCATCGGGGCGCGCCATCCGCTCGTCTACTGGGGACTTGGCGCCTGCCTCTGGGTGGCGGTGCACCACAGCGGGATCCACGCGACGGTCGCGGGTGTGCTGCTCGCCTTCACGGTGCCCGCGCGCGCCCTCATCGTGCCGTCGGCGTTCTCGTCGTTCGCGGCCTCGACGCTCGCGCACTTCGACGACGCGTGCACCACGGGGATGTCCAATCGCGAGGTGCTGAGCAACGAGCGGCAGCAGGAAGCCATCGCTTCACTCGAGGAGGCGGCCGAGGCGGCGCTCCCGCCGCTCGCGCGCATGCACCATGCGCTGCACGTGCCGGTGAACTTCGTGATCATGCCCGTCTTCGCGCTCGCCAACGCCGGGATCTCGCTGCACGGGATGACGCTCGACACGATCGGCCCCGTCTCGATCGGCGTCGTCGCCGGCCTCGTGCTCGGCAAGCCGCTCGGCATCCTGCTCGCGACACGCGCCGCCGTGGCGCTCGGGGCACGGCTCCCGAGCGGTGTGCGGTGGCCCGAGCTGGCGGGGGTCGCGTGCGTCGCGGGGATCGGCTTCACCATGTCGATCTTCATCGCGTCGCTGGCCTTCCCGACGCCGGCGTTGCTCACCGAGGCCAAGCTCGGGATCTTCGCGGCGTCGTTGCTCGCGGGGGTGCTCGGGGCGGCGGTGATCGCCCTCGCCACGCGCCGCGCGCCACGTGCGGCCGAGGTCCCCGTGCTCGGCGACGCGGCCGCCTCGGCACCGTAGACGAACGATGGCCGCACCGGCGCCGGTGCGGCCATCCTCGTTCCCGGTCGCGCCGGCGTGTCAGCTCGCGTCGAGCACCGTGCGTCGCGTCGCGTCGCCCTTGGCCTGGTAGAGCGCGGCGTCCGCCCGACGAATCCACTCCTCGATCGGTTCGTGCGCGCCGAGCACCGCCACGCCGCACGAGGCACTGAGCTCGGCCACCACGTCCTCGTCGGGATGCCGCCACTCGGCGAGCGCACCGACGAAGCGCGTCGCCAGCCGCTGCGCCGTCTCCCCGTCGGTGTTCGCGAGGATCACCGCGAACTCGTCGCCGCCGATGCGGCACAGCACGTCGCCCTGGCGCAGGAAGGTGCGCGCGAGCGCCTTGCCGATCCCCACGATCGCCGCATCGCCGACGGGATGGCCGAAGGTGTCGTTGATCGCCTTCAGCCCGTCGGCGTCGATCATGATCAGCGACACCGCCTGGCCGTTGAGCGTGGCGAGGCTGCGCGCCCGTGCGGTGACGAGGTCGAAGAGCTTGCGGTTGCCGAGCCCCGTGAGCGCGTCGGTGGTCGACTCGCGCTTGGCCTCCTCGAGCTGGCGCCCGACCGCGTCGAGGCTGCGCGAGAGCGCGGTGTAGTGCTCGCGCGTGCGCTGCTGTCGCTCGCGCGCCACCTGCTCGATGCGCGACACCGCCTCGAGCACCTCCTGCTTCACCTGTCCCGGATCGAGCCGCCCGATGGCGACGCGTGCACGCGCGAGCTGCGCCGACGTCTCGGTGTCGGCCGCGTGCTCGATGGTGGCGGTGCGGTGCACCGTCTCCACCACGCCCCACAGCGCGTCGCGCAGCTCGGCGATGGCCGACTGCACGTAGTCCTGCTCCTCGCGTCGATGGGCGCGGTAGGCGTGCACGGCGCCCGTCCAGTCGCGCTCACCCACGGGGAGGGCGACGCGTTCCTCGGAGCCGGGGCGCGGGGCGCCGCGCATCACGTGCCGGTGCCACGCGCCGAGCTCGTCGGCCGAGCGCGTCGCCGGCACGTCGGGGAGGTCGAACGTGGTGTGGGCATAGGCCGCGAGCCAGGCGCCGAAGGCGTCGAGGACTCGGGTGAGCGCCTCGCCATCCGAGAGGCCGGCGGGAGCGGCGACGGGGGCGGCTGGTGCGGGGGGTGCGGCGGGCCGGGCGGGGGCGGACTTCCAGAACGGCATCGGCGTCGGCGTCGACGGTGGCGGGAGTGGTCGGAGACGAGTGTCGACGCGCCGGCCATGAAGCTGAACAGCCGTTCCCGAGGGAGGACGCCGGGTGCATCGTTCCCGGGCGAAGCGACGCGTCGGGTCACGGGCGCCGAACTTGCCGCGTGCGCTCGGCATGCCGGCGCGACGCGGCGCAACGCGCGTGGCCGGTCACACCGGCCGCGAGTGCGCGTACCGCGCACCGACGCGGTCCATTCCCTCCACCCGGGAGCATGGCGGATGACGATGTTGCGGGACGACCTCATCGTGGTGGCGATCGATGGCAGCGCACCGGGGGGACCACCGTTCGGCGTGGGTGCGCCGACGCGCGAGGAGTACGAGACGCGCATGGCCACCAGCTTCGTGCGGCAGCTGCACGATCGCTCGCGGGTCGCGCACTTCCGGCGCACCTATCTCCAGGGGCCCGGCATGTTCGCCGGCGGCATCTTCACGCCCAACATCGCGACGCTGTCGGCCGACGCGCGCACCTTCATCAACATCTTCACGCGCGCGGGCCGCGACCGACCGAAGCTCTTCCTCACCGGGTGGAGCCGCGGCGCGGCGGCGTGCATCCAGGTCGCGCTCGACCTGCAGGCAATCGGCATGGGTGTGGAGTGCATGGCGCTCTTCGATGCCGTCGACCAGGACACGTCGACCGGATGGGTGCCGTGGAGCGGCGCGAACCTGAGCATCATCCCGTCGAACGTGAAGCACTGCTTCCACGCGATCTCGGCGCGCACGCCGCGTCGCTTCCCCGACGGCGTCGTCTTCCCGATCAGCGGACGCCAGGCCGCCGGTGGCGTGCGCTTCGCGCTGCGCGCGTTCGACGCATCGCACAGCAGCATCGGCGGCCTCCCGGGCATCACCTACGCACGCAAGCTGGCGACCGGTGCGGCCGAGGGGCTGGCCGACAGCTCGCTGGCGCGGACGCCGCTCACGGCCGCGCAGCGGGAGGCGGTGGAGGCGCGTCGCCAGCAGGAGCGCGCCGCGCAGCTCGAGCGCGAACGGCAGGCGTCGGAGCAGGTGCGGGCCTGGATGTGGGGGCAGCTGGCGCCACTGGGGCTCATCGTGGGCTGACGCGCGGAGCACCGGGACCGGCCTGCCGTCGGGGCCGGTGACGTGGCGCGGGGGGTGACTGCGCATGCAGTGGCATGGCACCGCGACCCCGCCGTCGGGACGCCGGTGCCTTCACGCGATGTCGGTGCCCGGGGCCGTCGAGCGCCGGCGCGCGGCACGCCCGCCCCGGAAGACGTCATGGCCATCCCCAACTCCATCCGGCTCGCGATCCCTGCCTGCGCCGTCGTCGGGATCATCCTGCTCAACAGGAACATGGACACCATCCTCGATCGCGTGGAGGCCCGCGAGAAGGAGGTCGCGCCCGGCGAGGCGTGGAAGGGCTACATGTTCGAGGGCGTGATGCTCAAGGCGCCCACCGAGCTCTCGAAGACGGGGACGAACGACGTGGCGTTGCCTGACGGGAGCACGCTGGTGACGCACAAGTACACCGGCCCCTATCGCGATGGCGTGATCGCGGTGGGCGTGACACCGACCGGCAGCACGGAGCCACTCGCGCTCGACAGCCTCCCGGGTGGCGCGACACGCGAGATCATGGCCCGTGCCGGCGGCTCGGAGCTGCGCTCGCGCCAGGATCGGCCAACGGTGGGCAGCTACCCGGCGCTCGGCGTGACCAACGACTTCGTGGCCAAGGGGAAGGCGCAGCACATGCGGAGCGTCTGGGTCGACGCGCGCGGCACC
>JALOPO010000233.1 GCA_025453855.1 Gemmatimonadaceae bacterium | reverse complement strand
GACATCGTCGAGGCGCGCGGCGTCGAAGCCCTTCTCGCCGAACTCGCGGAAGGCCGCCTCGACGATCTGGGCGCGGCGCTCGTCGGGTTCGACGCGCCGCGCGCGGGCCGAGTCCGGCGGATCGGTGGTGACTGACGTGTCAGTCACGCGCGGGTCGGCGACCGGCGGTGGGGAGGGTGTCATGCGGCCAACGATACTGACCGGTCAGTCATCCACCAGACGGCCAATCCCCGACAGGGCGCATCGACATCGGCGGTCGACGCGGGCTCGTCGATGTGCGACGGCCGGCGTTCCCGCGGGGACGCCGGCCGTCGCACCCGATCACCCCATCAGGCGACCCAGCCGGTGCACCCCTCGCGACGCCTCGAGTCCGCCACCGCCAGGATCCGCCACCCCGCCACCGTCTTGCCGAGCGTGAACGCATCCACCCCGCAATGACTGAAGGTCGGTCCCACGAAGAAGCCGTACTCCACCCAGACCGACGCCAGCGTCCCGTCCACGTGCACGATCGGATTCCGCAGCCGCTCGTCGAGCACCGTCCCCGCTGGACGCTTGGCCACCCCGGCCAGCCAGTCGCCGATCGCGGTGCGCTGCACCACCGGCGTCCCGTCGCGGCGCACCACCGCCGACTGCAGCGACGCCGACGAGTCGAACGCGCTCCGCATCGCCGTCGTGTCGCCGGCACGCATGGCGTCGAACAGGCGCGTGATCACCGCATACGCCGCCTGCTCCTCCGCCCCCATCGTGGCCTGTGCCGCGGCCGGCGAGACCGCCACGCCGAGCGCGATCGCGGCGCCCAGCACGCGTGCGGCACGCCGCACCATCGCCCGCGCGCTCACTTCTTCGCCGGCACGAAGGTCGCCTTGAGCTGGGCGCGTTCGGCGCCGAGCGCGATCTCGCCGGTGACCGACGCGCCGTCCACCGCCATCTGCAGCGAGTACATCCCCATCGGCGACGACCCCTTGGCGGTGATCACCTTCCCCGCCACCGTCACCGACTCGAACGGGGCCTCGTGCGGACTGCTCCCCTCCGGAGCGCACCCGCCACCGTAGCCACCCTTCGCGTCCTTGGAGATCACGCACATGAATGGCAGGCTCGACGTCCCCATGAACGGATCGGTCGTCGCGCCGCGGTACTCGCCCACCGGATCGAAGGCCGCCGCGCCCGACATCGCACCCCCGCCCACCACCGCACCATTCGCCGGGGTGTAGACGCCCGCGAACGGCATCTCCATCCCGGAGTAGTTCAGCTTCCCCATGATCTTGTTGTCGGGCATGATGCGCGTCGCGATGCTCACCGAGCTCCCGTCGGGCGGCTCGGCCTCGAACAACGCCCCCGAATCGTTGGGCGTCACGCGCACCAGCTGGATCTGCGGAAAGCCCTCCGCGTCGATCGTCCCCGCGTACGCGGCGGCGTCCTTCTTCACGGTCATCGTCACCTTCACCGCGCCGTTCGGGCTCAGCACCTCGAACGCATAGGTGCCGGCGAGGTCGCGCGTGGCCTGCCCCTGCGCGACGAGCGGCAGGACGGTGAGCACCGCGACGGCGGCGAGGGCGCGCGCGAAACGCGCGCGGAACGGAACACGACGCATGGGTTCGGAGCTCCGGTGTGTGAGCGACTGCGGGTTCGCGGGATGCCCGTGATCGGGCGCAGAGAAGGTAACGGTGATCACGGGCGGCAAGGGGCGTCCCGACACGACGCAGCCGCCTCCGGGCGGTTTCGCCCCGTAGGACACGCGCGCCGTCGTCACCGATGCCGGACCATCCCGAGACCGTGTCGCGACCGCGCCATCATCGCGCCATGACGCCGCGACCGCTTCATGGACGGAACCCGAGCCCTGGAGCCGCCGGTGCCGTCCTCCCGCCCGCGAGAGCAATCCGCCCCCGCGCGTCGCGTCGTCGTGGTCGTCCTCGACGGCCTGCGCGCCGATCTCGTGGGCGATCCGCGCTTCCCCACCCTCGCCGCCATGCGCCACGAGACGGCGCACACGCTCGAGGCCACGACCGTGCTGCCGAGCGTCACCGCGGCCGCCATGACGTCGCTCTTCACCGGCGTCGCCCCGGCCGATCACGGCATGGACAGCGACCGCTTTCGCGTCCCGCGCCCCCGCTTCGCCATCGAGCCGCTCCCGCGCCTCCTCGAGTCGCACGGCGTCGCGACCTTCGGCGCCATGGCGCAGGTCCCGTGGCTCTTCCGCCCGCTCGCGCGCCGCATCGTCGACGTCCTCGGTCTCGGCGCGGCGACCTTCGCCGGCGGCAATGCGCACGCGCTCCTCGCCGCCACGCTCCCCGTGCTCCGCGCGAATCGCGCCGGCTTCGTCGTCATGCACTGGCCCGAGGCCGACGCGCTCGGGCACGCGCACGGCTGGCTCTCGGCGCCCTATCTCGCCGCCGTGCAGCGGATGGACCACGCCCTCGGCGCGCTGCGCGAGACGCTCGCCTCGCCGACCATGGCGGCGGCGGACGCGTCCCCACGCATCACGACAGCGCGCACCCGCTCGACTGCACCATCCCCCTCTTCCTCGAGGGCGCCGGCGCACGCGCCATGTCGCTCGACGCCGGGCACACGCTGCTCGACGTGCCGGCGACGGTGCTCTGGGCGCTGGGCGTCGCTCGCCCCTCGTGGTACGCCGGGACGCCGATCACCGCGCCCTTCGCCGCGCACCACGTGCACGCCGCTCGCCACCTGCCGTACGTGCCCCCCGTGCTGGCCGTCGCATGAATGCTCCGCGCGTGCTCTTCGCGTGGAGCGACACCGGGGGCGGCCATCGGAGCGCCGCGCGTGCCATCGCCGACGCGATCGTCGCGCAGCGTCCCGCCGCGCAGGTGGACGGCTGCGACGTGCTCGCCGAGTACGCGGGGTGGCCCTTCAGGCAGATGCCCGCGTGGTATCCGCGCACCATCGACCACGCGGCGTGGCTGTGGGGCGCGGGCTTCGCGCTCACCGACACGGCGCGGCGCGCCGCACTCCTGCAGCGCCTCGCGTGGCCCGTGGTCCGTGACGGCATGCGTCGCCTGGCACGCGAGCGCACGGCCGACGTGGTGGTGAACACGCATCCGCTCCTCGCCACGCCCCTGCGGCGCGTCCTGCCCGACGTGCCGATCGTGACCGTCGTCACCGATCTCGTCTCGGGACATGCGTGGTGGTACGACGATGCGGCCGACCTGACCATCGTCCCCACCAGCGCGGCACGCACGCGCGCCCTCGCCTGTGGTGTGCACGGGACGCGCGTGGCGGTCTGCGGCCTCCCGGTGCACGACGCGGCGGTCGCCATCCCCGGCGAGAAGCCGGCGCTGCAGCGCGCGCTCGGCTGGAGCACGACGCGTCCCACGGTGCTCCTCGTCGGCGGCGCGGAAGGCATGGGCCCGCTGGCATCGCTGGCGCGCGCGATCGATCGCGCGGCGCTCGACTGCGACCTCGCCGTCGTGGCGGGGCGCAACGCGCGGCTCGAGGCGGCATGGCGTGACGAGGCATGGCGCGGACGCACCCACGTCTACGGCTTCGTGCCGCACTTCGCGCAGCTGCTGCGCGCCGCGGCGGCGATCGTCACGAAGGCCGGACCGGGGACGATCGCCGAGTCGTGCGCCGCGGGGTGTCCGCTGGTGCTGTTCGGCGCGATCCCGGGGCAGGAGACCGGCAACGTCACGCACGTCACCGACGGCAACGCGGGCGTCTGGGCCCCATCGCCCGAGGCGGTGGTGACGGCGCTCGCGGCGTGGCTCGATCGTCGTGACGGGCCGGCGGCGCTGCGTCGTTCGTGCCGCGGTGCATGCGTTGCGGCTCGCGCGGCCGCACGCCGCGCGCGACATCGCGGGGCACGTGCTCGCGCTGGCGGCGCAGGGACGGCGGGTGCGGTCGAACGGCGGCACCGGCGCGCCGATCACGGTACCCACCGCCGTGGCGAGAACGGCGGCCGCCTGAGTGTAACGCCGCCGTCCCGACCAGGTGGTCGCCGGGCCGGGGCGATGCACGAATACGCATGCAGGACTGAAGGCCCCCTGCCGGCAGCCGTGTCATCACCCCTCCGACGGAACGTCATATGCGCCTCGCACGCCTCGCACGTCCGCTCATCGCTGCCGTACTTGTCGCGACACCCGCGCTCCACGCCCAGACCTGGCAGTTCATCCCGCCCGGTGTCGCCCCGTTCGACTTCCGCAGCGTCGACGGGACCGGCGAACGCTCGGTCGCCTTCACGTCGCTGACGAACACGCAGGTCGGGTCGGCGGGCATCCGTTTCGACCCGATCACCGCACCGAGCTTCACCCTGCAGGTCACGATCCGCCAGGCGACGCCTGGGACACCGGGCAATCCGTATCCCGCGCGGGGCGGCATTCTCGGCCAGTGGACGCGGGCGCACACCGACGTCGGCATGGGCTACTACGAGGTGCCGATCCTCTTCGATTTCCTTGCCGGCCAGACGTACGACATCGGCTTCGCGATCAGCGCCGGTACACCCGATGGCTGGGGTGCCTCTCCAGGGTGTGGTGCCGGAACCGTCGACGTACGCGTTGCTCGCAACCGGGCTGGCCGGGCTCGTGCTCGTGACGCGCGTGCGGCGTGCGCGAACGATGGCCTGACACGGCCATGTCGTCCAACGCGAGCCACAACGCATCGGTGGCAACGCGCACCGGGTCAGGGCCGCATCATGCGCCCGCACGCCGGATCATCGCGATCCGCCGCGCCGTACGCGAGGCGCGTCGTCTCCACACCGCTCCCCTTCGGCGTCACCACGAAGAAGCGCGCGTACTCGCTGTCGCACAGTTCGCCGTAGTCGGGTCCACCGAGTGCGCGCACGATCGGCCCCACGGTGTTGCTGTGCCCGACGACGAGCACCGCGCCGCCCGCGCGTCGCGCGAGGGCGCGCACGGTGTCGGCGACGCGCGCCGCGTGGCCGGCCACGCCATCGGTGCCGAGCGGCACCATCACCAGGCGCCCGGCCGCCGCGCTCGTGTCGATGCGCTGCGTGAGCGCCGCTGGAAGCGCGGTGAGCCGCGTGCGCAGCCGGTTGGTGACGACGATCCCGCGGATGCGCAGGTCGCGCACGCGTTCGGCGAGCGCCGCGGCGCGTGCCGCGCCCATGTCGGACAGCGGCGGATCATCGGCCGGCTGGGCCGCCTTCTCCGCATGCCGCACCACGTACACCGGCGCCGCGAGCGCACCAGGCGCGGTGGTCGTCGCCGCGCCCGGCCGCGCGCACCCCGCCAGCGACGCGAGCGCAATCGCGGCCACCGCGCCGTGCACGCCCGCGCGTGCACTCACGGGCGCACCCGCACGAAGACGCGGCGCGCGCGCAGCGTGTCGCCCAGCACCAGCGTGTCGCCCCGCATGCGATACGGCCGCTCCTGCACCGTGTTGCGCCAGCTCGGCCACAGGCTCCCCTCGATCTCGTGGATGATCACCTGGCGCGCGGCATCCAGGCGCCAGCGCCCGTGCCACGCGAAGAAGCCGAGGAAGGCCGCGCGCAGCTCGGCGTCGGTGCCGGCGCGATCGTCGCGCGCCCCGAACGTGGGCGCGGGCGTGCGCGTGAACTGCAGCGTGTGCGTCCCGTCGGCCGCGTACGTCGCGTACCCGGCCGGCGCCGCCCCGAAGAGGTCGCGCCACTGGCCGGTGACGCTGTCGCGGTTCTGCACCGCGACCACGCGATAGCTCCCCACCACGCCCCCGTGCGTCGCGGCGCCGCGCGCCGTGCCGCAGGCCGCTGCCGTCGCGACGCCGAGCGTCATGACCACGCGGCGCACGTGCAGCACCGCACCGCCGGCACTCACCGCACCACGACCGCGGTGCCGCTCACGCTCACCATCAGCATCCCGTTGCGCGCGCCGAGCGTCTCGTAGTCGAGGTCGACGCCGACGATCGCGTTCGCGCCGCGCGCCTGCGCCTCCTGCGTCATCTCGCGGATCGCGATCTCCTTGGCCTCGCGGAGCTTCGTCTCGTAGGTGCCGCTGCGCCCGCCGACGATGTCGGTGATGGTCGCGAAGAAGTCGCGGAAGACGTTCGCGCCGAGGATCGCCTCGCCGCTGACGATGCCGAGATGCTGCTGGATGACCTGGCCGGAGATCTCGTGCGTGGTGGTGACGATCATGAGCGGTGCCGTCTCGGATCAGGGGAGGAGCCGCGTCCGCCACTCGGCGGGCGGGAGCGCACAGGCGTCGACGGTGCCGAAGACGCGCCGCCGCACGCGGGCCACGGCGCGATAGGCCAGGTCGCGCAACACGCGCGGGATGAGCGCGAGCAGCGCACCGAACGCCGGCCACGGACCGTCGAGATGGCGCAGCGCGCCGATGACCGCGTCGCTCCGCTCGTACCAGCGCAGCGCGCCGGTGCGCGGGTCGCGGTCGACGAGGATCACCGTGTCGCCGAAGGTCGCCCCGGCGAAGTGCGCGCGCACGCGTGCCGCCGTCTCGCCGTCGAGCGGCGCGGCGCGGATCACGCCGCGCACGTCGTGTCGGAAGGCGAAGCGCACCGATCGGTCGCAGAGCCCGCAGCGCCCGTCGTAGAGGAGGAGCGGGACCAGCGCCGAGAGGTCGACCTCGCCGGCGTCGAGCTCGATCACCACCGCGACCGGTGCGGTCACCGCCTCACCACCCCATCCGCGCGCGCAGTGCGGTCACGTGCGCCACGTGATGCCGGCCGTGCCACGCGTACATGGCCACCACGCCGTCGAGCCGCTGCGTCCCGTTCTCGGGATGCTGGTACGTGCGCGCGAACGCCTCGGCGGGGAGCGCGCGCAGGAGCGCGACCAGCCGCTCGTGCACCCCGTCGATGATGCGCAGGCTCGGCTCCACCGGGAGCGCGGCATCGGGGAGCGACACCCAGGCATCCTGGTCGTAGGCGCGGATCGGCGGCGACGACTCGGTGAGCGCGAAGCGGATGCGCGTCGTCATGTGCATGTGGCTGTCGGCGACGTGGTGCACCACCTGCCGCACCGTCCAGCCACCGTCACGGTACGGCGTGTCGAGCTGCGCGTCGTCGAGGCCGGCGACCGCCGCCCGCAGCGCCGCCGGGAGCTCGGCCAGCGTCGCCACGTGCGCCAGGATCGCGTCGTGCGGGAGCGGCGCCTCGGGACGCGCGAACGTGCCGACGGGAAAGCGGTCGCTGACGGCGGCGGCGTTGACGATGATGTCGGGCATGCGGACGGCGTCGGGTGTCAGGTGGTGGCGAAGTGGGCGGCCAGGTCACGGAGCTGCGCCGTGTGCCGCTGCTCGTGCGCCCCGATGAACCAGATCCACTCGTACAGATCGAGCTCGCCGAGGAACGGATGCGGATGCGTGACCGTGCCCAGGGCGAGACCGTCGCCCCGCATCGCCTCGGACAGCAGCAGGGCACGCGTCTCGCGCAGCGCGCGCAGCGCGGCATCGGCGGACAGCTCGCCGGACGGCCGCGTGCGATCGGGAGCGTTGCGCCGCAGCCCGCGGTCGTCCACGCCGGCGAAGCGCGCCGCATCCACCGCCGGCCACTCGTCGCCCTCGCGCGGGGCGCCCGGCGTCGCGCGCAGCTCGCCCACGCGCAGCGCGAACAGCTTCGCGATCCCCTTCTCCACCCGCGCGAGGTGCTCCAGAATCTCGGCCGCCGACCACGCCTCGAGCGACGGGCGCGCCTCGCGCAGCTCGGGAGGAAGCGTCTCCACGGCGTCGAGGAGCGCCATCCGGGCCTGTTCCGCATGCCCGATCGCCGCGGCGAGGCGGGGGTGCATTCGCGTCTGCTCCGCTGCTGGAGGATGCCGGCCGGTCGCGATGTGCGCACGGTGCGACGTGCACAAGTTAGCGCCTGCTCCCGGACACGGCGGCGCCCCCCGTGCGATCATTCGCGGCCATGCCGCCCGCGCTCCCGCCGCTCCCCGTCACCGACATCCTCGCCGCGCTCGGCGACGCGCTCGCGACGCACGGCACCGCGGTGCTCGTCGCCCCGCCCGGCGCCGGCAAGACGACGCTCGTCCCGCTCGCGCTCCTCGATGCGCCCTGGCTGGCGGGAGGGCGCATCGTCCTCCTCGAACCCCGCCGCCTCGCCGCACGCGCCGCCGCGTCGCGCATGGCGGCGCTCCTGCACGAGCCCGTGGGGCGCACCGTCGGCTGGCGCATGCGCGGCGACACGCGCGTGAGTGCGCAGACCCGCATCGAGGTCGTGACCGAAGGGGTGCTCACGCGCATGGTCCTCGACGACCCGACGCTCGACGGCACCGGGCTCGTGATCTTCGACGAGTTCCACGAGCGGTCGATCCACGGCGACACCGGGCTCGCGCTGGCGATCGAGACGCGGCGCGTGCTGCGCGACGACCTGCGGCTGCTCGTCATGTCGGCGACGATCGACGGGGCGCGCGTCGCCGCGCTCCTCGATCGCGCGCCGGTGCTCGCCAGCGAGGGGCGCACCTTCCCGGTGACCACGTCGTGGCGCGCGCCGCGCGCGGGGCAGGACGTGGTGCAGGGCGTGGTCGCCGCGGTGCGCGAGGCGATCGCCGATCACGAGGGCGACGTGCTCGCCTTCCTCCCCGGCGCCGCCGAGATCCGCCGTGCGCAGGCGCTGCTCGAAGACACGCTCCCGCCCGCGATCGCCCTCCATCAGCTCTTCGGCATGCTCGATCCGGCGGCACAGGATGCGGCCATCGCCCCCTCGCCGCCGGGGCGCCGCAAGGTCGTGCTCGCGACGAGCATCGCCGAGACGTCGCTCACCATCGAGGGAGTGCGCGTGGTCGTCGATGGTGGACTGGCGCGCGTGCCGCGCTTCTCGCCGCGCACCGGAATGACACGCCTCGAGACGGTGCGCGCCTCGCGTGCGTCGGCCGACCAGCGCCGCGGTCGCGCCGGGCGCGTGGCCCCGGGACACTGCATCCGTGTCTGGGCCGAGCACGACGACGCGACGCTGCGCGCGCCACTGGCCCTCGATCTCGCCGGCGCCGGCATCACCGATCCGGCCGCGCTCTCGTGGCTCGATGCCCCGCCGGCCGGCGCCTTCGCGCAGGCGCGCGCGCTCCTCGCGACGCTCGGTGCGCTCGATGCCCACGGGCGTCTCACCGCGCACGGTGGCGAGATGGCGCGGCTCGGCACGCATCCGCGGCTCGCGCACATGCTGCTCCGTGCCGACGCGCTGCAGGCGCGCGCGCTGGCCTGCGACCTGGCCGCGGTGCTCGACGACCGCGACCTGCTGCGCGCCCCCGCGGGCGTGGCGCTCGATCCCGATCTCGCGCTCCGCATCGACGCGCTGCGCGAGGGGCGCCGCGCCCTTCCCGCCGGTGCCGACGTCGACGGAGCGGCGCTGCAGCGCGCCCGCGACCTCGCGCGGCAGCTCCGCGACCGGCTCGGCATCCGGCGCGATGCCGATGCCACCGACGCCGACCGCCATCTCGGTGCGCTCGTCGCGCTCGCCTATCCCGATCGCGTGGCGCGGCGGCGTGACGGCGCGGGCGCGCGGCTCCTGCTGCGCAACGGGAGCGGCGCGACCATCCGCGACGCGGGAAGCGCCGTGGCACGCGCGCCGTGGGTGGCCTGCGCCGCGCTCGACGACAGCGGCCGCGACGCCACCGTGCGCACCGCCGCGGTGCTCGACGAGGCGACCGTGCGCGCGCTTGCGGGCGACGACGTGGTGCGCGAGCGCGACGTGTCGTGGGACGAGACGAGCGAGGCCGTGCGCGCCGTCGAGCGCGAGCGGCTGGGCGCCATCGTGCTCGCGGAGCGCCCGCTGCGCGACGTGCGCGACGACGAGCTGGCCGATGCGCTCGCGGCGGCGATCACCGCGCGCGGCATCGCGGCGCTGCCGTGGAGCGACGCGGCGCGACGCACGCGCGAGCGGCTCGCCTTCGTGCACGCGCACGACCCGTCGTGGCCGGCGATGGACGACGCCACGCTCCTCGCGTCGCTCGACAGCTGGCTCCGCCCGCAGCTGCACGGCGCGCGGCGCCTCGCCGACGTGGCGTCGCTCGATCTCGGCGCCCTCCTGCTCGAACGCGTCGGGTGGGAGCGCCGGGCGCAGCTCGATCGACTCGCCCCCACGCACGTCGCGGTGCCGAGCGGGTCGCGCATCCCGGTGGACTACGGTGATCCGCACGCGCCGGTGCTCGCCGTGCGGCTGCAGGAGCTCTTCGGCGCGCGCGAGACGCCGGCGGTGCTCGATGGTCGCGTGCCGCTGGTGCTCCACCTCCTGTCACCGGCGCACCGCCCCGTGCAGGTGACGCGCGATCTCGCCGGCTTCTGGGCGTCGAGCTACGCCGAGGTGCGCAGGGAGCTGCGCGGCCGCTACCCGCGGCACCCGTGGCCCGAGGATCCGCTCACCGCGCCGCCCACGCATCGCGCGAAGCCGCG
>JALOPO010000232.1 GCA_025453855.1 Gemmatimonadaceae bacterium | reverse complement strand
GTCACCACCCGCACCACGTCATCCACCACCTGCAGGAACCCCCCGGCGACGGCATACCGCACCACGCCGTTCACCCCGTCCACCCGCAGCGTCCCGCGGCCGAGCACCGTCATCATCGGCGCATGCATCGGCAGGATCCCCAGCTCGCCGTCATGGCCGGGCGCCACCACGCCGCGCGCCTGCCCCTCGAAGAGCACCTTCTCCGGCGAGATCACCGAGACCGTGAGCATCACGCCTTCGCCAGCTGCTCGGCCTTGGCGATCAGGTCCTCGACGCCGCCGCACATGAAGAAGGCCTGCTCCGGCAGGTGGTCGAACTCGCCCGCGCAGAGCCGCTCGAACGAGCTGATCGTCTCCTCGAGCTTCACGAACTTGCCCGGGATGCCGGTGAACTGCTCGGCCACGTGGAACGGCTGCGACATGAAGCGCTGCAGGCGACGCGCGCGCGACACGATCTTCTTGTCGTCCTCGCTCAGCTCGTCCATGCCGAGGATCGCGATGATGTCCTGCAGCTCCTTGTAGCGCTGCAGGATGCGCTGCACCTCGATCGCCACGCCGTAGTGCCGCTCGCCGATGAACTGGCGGTCGAGGATGCGCGAGCCCGATGCGAGCGGGTCCACGGCCGGGTAGATGCCGAGCTCCGAGATCGGGCGCGAGAGCACGACCGTCGCGTCGAGGTGCGCGAACGCCGTCGCCGGCGCCGGATCCGTGATGTCGTCGGCCGGCACGTAGATCGCCTGCACCGAGGTGATCGAGCCGTTGCGCGTGGAGGTGATGCGCTCCTGCAGCTCGCCCATCTCGGTCGCCAGCGTCGGCTGGTAGCCCACCGCGCTCGGCATGCGGCCGAGGAGCGCCGAGACCTCCGACCCCGCCTGCGTGAAGCGGAAGATGTTGTCGACGAAGACGAGCACGTCGGCGTTCTCGGTGTCGCGGAAGTACTCCGCCACCGTCAGGCCGGCGAGCCCCACGCGCAGGCGCGCCCCCGGCGGCTCGTTCATCTGGCCGTAGATGAGCGCCACCTTGTCGAGGATCCCCGCCTCCTGGAACTCGAGGTACAGGTCGTTCCCCTCGCGCGTGCGCTCGCCCACGCCGCAGAACACCGACTTGCCGCCGTGCGCCTTGGCGACGTTGTTGATCAGCTCCTGGATGACGACCGTCTTCCCCACGCCGGCGCCGCCGAAGAGCCCGATCTTGCCACCCTTCACGAACGGCGCCATCAGGTCGATGACCTTGATGCCGGTCTCGAAGACCTCGGTCTTGGGCTCGAGCGCCACGAACTCCGGGCGCTTGCGGTGGATCGCCCAGCGCGGCGCATCGGCCGGGATCGGCGCGCCGTTGTCGACCGGCTCGCCGAGCACGTTCAGGATGCGGCCGAGCGCATGCGAGCCGACCGGCACCGTGATCGCGCTCCCGGTGTCGATCGCGTCCATGCCGCGCACCACCGAGTCGGTGGAGCTCATCGCCACCGCGCGCACCTGGTTGCGCCCGACGTGCTGCTGCACCTCGAGCGTCACGTCGATGAGCGAGCCGTCGGGCGCCGTGCCGCGCACCACGATCGCGTTGTAGAGCTCGGGGAGGTGCCCGCCCTCGAACTCGATGTCGACCACCGGGCCGATGACCTGCACCACGCGGCCGGTCGTCGTGGTCGGCTGTGCCGTCGCTGCCATGTCTCTATCGCTCCACGAAGTGTTGTAGGTCTCAGCCCTGCAGCGCCGCGGCACCGCCGACGATCTCGGCGATCTCCTGCGTGATCTGCGCCTGCCGCGCGCGATTGTACGTGCGGCGGAGGTTCGTGAGCATGTCGCTCGCGTTGTCCGTGGCGCTCTTCATCGCCGTGCGTCGTGCCCCCTGCTCCGCCGCCGCCGTCTCCACCAGCGCGCGGTAGACCGCGTTCCGCACGTAGCTCGGGAGCAGCTCGGAGAGGATCGCCTCGCCCGAGGGGGAGAGGAGGTAGTCGCGCTTCGTCGCCCCCGCCGGCGGCGGCGTCACCGGGAGCACCTGCGTCGTCTGCGGCGGCGTGGAGAGCGCGCTGTTGAACTTCGCGCTGGTCACGTACAGCGCATCGAGCTCGCCGGCCGCGAAGCGCGCCATGACGTCGTCCACCAGCGCCGCCGCCTCGGCCGCGGTCGGCTTGTCGCCGATCTCGCCGTTGGCCACCGCCATCGTGCGCCCGAGGTAGCGGAAGAAGCCGATCCCCTTGCGCCCCACCACGTGCAGCTCGACCTGCGTGCCGCGCCGCTCGAGCTCCGCCAGCTGCGCGCGCGCCTCGCGCAGCAGGTTGGCGTTGAAGGCGCCGCACAGGCCGCGATTGCTGGTGAGCACGAGGTGCGCCACGCGCCGCACCGCGGCCGGCTGGCGCAGGAGCGGGAACTGCTCCGCCAGCTCGGCGGTGTAGAGATCGCCGATCACCTCGGCCAGCGCCTTCGCGTACGGGCGCGCGGCGGCGACGCGGTCGATGGCGCGCTTCATCTTCGACGTGGCGACCATCTCCATCGTCTTGGTGATCTTCTTCGTGTTCTCGACGGACTTGATCCGCCCCTTCAGCTCACGGCCCTTGGCCACGGGTCACGCCCTCGGCGGCGGGAAGGTCAGCGCGCGGCGGCGGGGGCCGCCGTGCGCTTGTAGCTCTCGATGGCGGCGCGGAGCTTCGCCTCGGTGTCCTTGCTGAGCGCCTTCTCGCTGGCGATGGTCGCGCCGACGTCGGGGTGGCTGGCCGCCATGTACGAGAAGAAGCCGGTCTCCCAGTCGCGCACCGACGCCACCGCGACGTCGTCGAGCAGGCCGTTGGTCACGGCCCAGATGATCATCACCTGGTCCTGCACCGTCATGGGGCGGAACTGCCCCTGCTTGAGCACCTCGACGGTGCGCTTGCCGCGCTCGAGCATCTTCTTGGTCGCCGCGTCGAGGTCCGACGCGAACGAGGCGAAGGCCTCGAGCTCGCGGTACTGCGCGAGGTCGAGGCGCAGGCGGCCGGCGACGCCCTTCATCGCCTTGGTCTGCGCCGAGCCGCCGACGCGCGACACCGAGATGCCGACGTTCACCGCCGGGCGGACGCCGGCGAAGAACAGGTCGCTCTCGAGGAAGATCTGCCCGTCGGTGATCGAGATCACGTTCGTCGGGATGTAGGCCGACACGTCGCCGGCCTGCGTCTCGATGATCGGGAGCGCGGTGAGCGAGCCGCCGGCGGCGAAGATCGTCTTGTTGTCGATGATCGCCGGGTCGCTGGAGAGCTTCGCGGCGCGCTCGAGGAGGCGGCTGTGGAGGTAGAAGACGTCGCCCGGGAAGGCCTCGCGCCCCGGCGGCCGGCGCAGCACGAGCGAGAGCTGGCGATAGGCGGCGGCCTGCTTGGTGAGGTCGTCGTAGACGCAGAGCGTCGCCTTGCCCTCGTGGTACATGAAGTACTCGGCCATCGCGCACCCCGAGTACGGCGCGACGAACTGCAGCGGCGCCGGATCGGAGGCCGACGCGCTGACGACGATGGTGTACTCCATCGCCCCCGCCTCGCGCAGCCGGTCGACGAGCGCGGCGACGGTCGACGCCTTCTGCCCGATGGCGACGTAGACGCAGATGACGCCCGTGCCCTTCTGGTTGATGATCGTGTCGATCGCGATCGCCGTCTTGCCGGTGGCGCGGTCGCCGATGATCAGCTCGCGCTGGCCGCGGCCGATGGGGATCATGGCGTCGATCGCCTTGATGCCGGTCTGCAGCGGCTGCTTGACGGGCTCGCGCACGATGATGCCGGGCGCGGGGCTCTCGACCTTGCGCTTCATGGTGGTGGCGATCGGCCCGAGCCCGTCGAGCGGGTTGCCGAGCGCGTCGACGACGCGGCCGATGAGCGCCGGGCCGACCGGCACCTCGAGCACGCGGCTCGTGCGCCGCACCTCGTCGCCTTCCTTCAGCTTGAGGTAGTCGCCGAGGACGACGGCGCCGATGTTGTCCTCCTCGAGGTTGAGCGCCTGCGCGACGACGATGTCGCCGGTCTCCGAGGCGCGGATCTCGAGCATCTCGCCGGCCATCGCCTGCCCGAGCCCGTAGATGCGCGCGATGCCGTCCTTCACCTCGAGGACGGTGCCGACCTCGTCGACGTCGAGCGCATCGAGATCGGCCTGCTCGATCTGGCGCAGCAGGATGTCCTTGATCTCACCGGGGCGGAGCGTGGTATCGGCAGCCATGGGATAGGCGGGCGTGAACGTCGGGAGGAAGACTCGGGCCTAGCTTGTGAAAAATATCACAAGCCGGGGCCGCTGCAAGCGTCGTCGTTACACGCGACGAAACGTTG
>JALOPO010000231.1 GCA_025453855.1 Gemmatimonadaceae bacterium | reverse complement strand
CGAGGCACTCGGCGAGCTTCCGCCGCGCTGGTTCGACGAGGGGTACGCGCAGTATGCCGCGGGCGAGGTGGGTGGCGGTGGCTACCTGGAGACGAACCTGGCGCTGCTCTTTCGCCGCATGCCGACCTTCGCGGGACTCGACAGCGCCTTCACCACGCGCAGCAGCGTGGGGGCCGACGCCGCGTATCGCCTCGCGGCGCTGGCCGTCACGCACCTCGCCGAGCGCGATCCCGAGCGCGGCCTCACGCTCCTCTTCCGGTACTGGCCCGAGAGTGGGCGCCTGGATGGCGCGGTGCGTCGCGCCTATGGCGTGACGCTCGACGAGGTGGAGCGCGACTGGCAGCGCCGCGCGCGCTGGGAGGCCGGCGCGCTCGCGCTCGCGGCCGACGTCTCGCTGGTGGGGGTGGTGGCGCTGGTGCCGCTCGTCCCGCTCTGGCTCTCGCGCCGGCGACGCACGCGCGAGCGGCTGGGCGCGATGCGTGCCGAGGAAGCGCGGCTGGAGGCGGCACTGGCCGGCGATGCGATCGACGCGCTGCTGCGCCCCCGCGAACTGCCGCGCGGCGAGGGTGGCGTCCCACCGCGGTGAGCGACCGGCCGCCCTGCGCGCGCGCCACCGGTGCGTGCGCCCCGGCGGGGCGGTGACCCGATCGCGACCGGTCGCGCTTGACCCCGGTGCCGGTGTCCCGTAGGCTGCCGCATCATGGCTTCGACTGATGCCCCGGCGCGCCGGCGCCCGCTCCTCTGGTGGGGGCTCGCGGCGGCTTCCCTGTTGCTCGGCTACGTGGATCTCGTGCGCGGCGGCGAGACCGTGGCGCCGGTCCTGCTCGTCCTCGGTTACTGCGTGCTGGTTCCCATTGCGATCCTGAAGTGACCGCGGTGCCGCCGCCCGGATGCCATCGCGCCTCCGGGTGACGGCCGGCTGCCTTTGGAGGGCGCGGCGCGACGACGTGCCGACGCTTGCCCGCCGCAGCCGCTCGCGGCACCTTTTGGCGCTTGCATCGCTATATGCCCGGGAGCGGTAACGTCCGGGTCGTTGTCGAGCTTCCGGGCGAATAGCTCAGTCGGTCAGAGCACCTGTCTTACACACAGGGGGCCGGGGGTTCGAGTCCCTCTTCGCCCATCGGCGCGATGGTGGCCATCGCGCGTGCTTTCTTGCGGTTCGATCACTACCTGTGGAGGTTCGTGCAGTGAGCGTTCGGTTCACGAAGGGTGCGGTGCTCGCGCTCGTGGCTGGCGGGATGGTCTCCGCCCTGCCCGCGCAGGTGGTGCGCGGATGGGACGGCAAGGCGCCTCGCATGCTGGTGCTCACGCTGCGCTCGGCCGAGCGGAACCTCGGCACCCAGGCCGCCGAGCAGATCCGCGACCGCCTGTCGTCGACGTTCTCGCCCACGACGCTGTACCAGGTGCCGAAGAACGAGATCAACGAGGTCCTGAAGGCCTCGGGGTACCAGCAGGACGAGCCGCTCTCGCAGAACGATGCCCGCGAGCTCGGTCGCCAGCTGCGTGCCGAGCAGTATGTGGCGGGGACGGTGAAGAAGGAGGGCGAGAGCTTCGTCGTCGAGGCGGTGATGCACCTCGTCCGCGACCCCTCGCTCGCGCAGCCGCTCCAGCCGGCGAGCGCCAACCGCATGGGCGACGCGGCGCGGGCCGTGGCGCTCGAGGTGCAGGCGGCGCGCAAGCAGCTCGAGTTCGAGCAGAAGTGCGTGAACGCCGCGCGCGAGAAGAACTGGGGCCAGGCCAAGCAGTTCGCGCGTGATGGCATCGCCGCCTTCGAGCGCGCGACCATCGCCCGGACCTGCCTGCTGAACGTGCTCGTCGAGGAGAAGGCGTCGGAGGGCGACCAGCTCGCGCTGGCCGAGGAGATCCTCAAGATCGACCCGCGCGCGCGTCGGGCGCTGGCCATCGCCGGCGACATCTACCGCAAGCAGGGCAAGACCGACGACATGATCCGCGCCTACACGGGGCTGATCGCGGCCGACCCGACCAACTCGCGCCTCGTCGAGGACGTGACCAAGGCGATCGCCGGCGCCGGCAACCCGCGCGTGGCGCTCCCGATCATCCGCAAGGCGGTCGACGACAACCCGGGTGACCCGGCGCTCCTGCGCACGCGCTGGCTCGTGGAGCTCGCGGCGCGCGAGTACAAGGCCGGCATCGCCACCGGCGAGGAGATGGTGGCGCTCGACACGGCCATGGCCGACACGAGCTACTTCATCCGCCAGTCGGCCGCCTACTCGACCGACTCGCAGCCGGCCAAGGGGGCCGAGCTGCTCGCGCGCGGCGTGCAGAAGTTCCCGGACAACGCGGCGCTGCAGGTCGTCTACGGCCAGTCGCTCCGCACCGCGGGGCAGACGCAGCAGGCGCTCGAGTCGATCAAGAAGGCGATCGCCATGGACCCGCAGGTCGAGCGCGGCTACGCCTCGCTGGCGCAGCTCTACATGGACAGCAAGCAGCCGGACAGCGCCTACATGGCGCTGGTGCAGGCCGACAAGGGGACCGACAGCACCTTCGTGGGTCCGCTCGCGCTGGCCTTCGGCAACGTGCGGCAGAAGGAGGCCACCGACACGGCATCGTTCCGGTCGGCGCTCACCTTCCTCAACATGGCGGACGTGAACGCGGCCTCGCCCGACAACAAGCTGCAGGCCCAGTTCCTGATCGGCGCCACCTCGCTGCGCTTCGGCCAGAACCTCCTGCAGGCCGCCACGCAGGGCAAGGATTGCTCGCTCCTCAAGCAGTCGCGCGACCTGATCGCCGAGGCGCAGATCAACATCCCCAAGGGGGCGCGCTTCGCGCCGCAGCAGGCCGGCCAGCTGGTGCAGGCGGCCGGGCAGCTGAGCACCTTCGCCGAACAGCAGGCCAAGGCGCTCAAGTGCGGCAGCTGACACACTGACCGGCGCGTCGTTCGCGATGCCCACCGCGGCCCCGTGCCGCGGTGGGCATCGCTGCGTTTCCCCCCTGCGTCCGCGCGGCGCGCGCCCTTGGCGTCCCCGCTAGATTCGCGGCTGCGAGCGATCGCGTCCCGTCCGTCCACCCGTCGCCCCCGCCCGCCATCATCGCCGCCCCGTTCGACTCGCCGTATCACGCGCCCGTCCTCGTGGACGCGGTGCTGGCCACCATGGCCGGCGCCCGCTCCGTGCTCGACGGCACCCTCGGCGGCGGTGGCCACGCGGCCGCCTTCGCGGCGGCAGGGATGCAGGTGGTTGCACTCGATCGCGATCGCGAGGCGCTGCAGGCGGCCGGGACCCGGCTCGCGCGCGAGATCGCGAGCGGACAGCTGCGCCTGGTGCACGCCAACTACGCCGATGTCGCGACGCACCCCGACCTCGCGACGCTCGTCGTCGATGCCGTCCTCCTCGATCTCGGCGTGAGCTCGCACCAGCTCGACGACGATGCACGCGGCTTCAGCTTCCGCACCGGCGCCCCGCTCGACATGCGCATGGGTGACGAGGCCGAGGATGCGGCGACGCTGCTCAACCACGCCGACCAGCGCACGCTCGCCGGCTGGTTCCGCGACTACGGCGACGAGCCGCGCGCGGCGCGCCTGGCGAGCGAGATCGTGCGCCGTCGCGCGACGGTGCCGTTCACCACCAGCGACGACCTCGTGAAGGCGATCCGCGGCGCGCTGGGACCGCGCACCGGGCCGGGCGACTTCGCGCGCCTCTTCCAGGCGATGCGCATCGCGGTGAACGACGAGCTGGCCGGGCTCGCGCGCGCACTGCCGGCGCTGCGCGATCGCCTGGCACCGGGGGGCGTGCTCTGCGTGATCACCTACCACTCGGGCGAGGATCGCCTCGTGAAGGAGTGCTTCCGCAGCTGGAGCACGCCCTGCACCTGCCCGCCGCGGGCGCCGTTCTGCACCTGTGGTGGTGTCGCCCCGGGCTCGCTCGTGACGCGCAAGCCGATCGTGGCCGATGCCGATGAAGTCGGGCGCAACCCGCGCGCCCGCAGCGCCAAGCTCCGCGCATGGCGACGCGCAGCGTGAACCGGCAGCGCCGCGGGCGCACCCTGGTCTTCCTGCTGCTCGTCGGCTTCGTCGCCGTCACGGGCGGGATCATCGCGCGCCGCGCGAGCGGGCGCGCGCTGCAGAAGGAGTACGAGGGGCTCGCCCTCGCGCGCACCCAGCTCACCGGCGAGGCGGCGAAGCTCGATGCCGAGCTGCGTGTCCTCGGCAGCCGCTCGCGACTTGCGCCGCTGGTGGAGCAGCGGCTCGGGATGCGCGTCCCCGCGGACAGCCAGGTGATCGACCTGCCGATGCCGGAGGGGGCCCGTGGCGCTCCGTGA
>JALOPO010000230.1 GCA_025453855.1 Gemmatimonadaceae bacterium | reverse complement strand
GGTCATCGGTTCGGCATGGGGTCGCCGGCAAAGCTAACCCGCGGTGCGCGAAGCGGCCGGGTCGGTGCGATGAACAGCCGGGAACAGCAGGAAGAGCAGGGACGGTCAGGAAAGAGCAGGGACCGCGAGGACCACGGCCGCACCGGCGCCCTCCTGCGCGCCTGGGCGACGCCTACACCTCGGCGGGCGACACGATGCGGCCGTCGAAGAGCGTCAGCTCGCGCGCCGCATGCCGCGCGAACCGCGCATCGTGCGTGACCATGCACACCGTCGCCCCGGCCGCGTGCAGTTCGCCGAGGAGCGCCATGACCGCCTCGCCGTTGCGCGAGTCGAGGTTCCCGGTCGGCTCGTCGGCGAGCAGGATCGCCGGGTCGCCGACGACGGCCCGCGCGACCGCCACGCGCTGCTGCTGGCCACCGCTCAGCTGCGGCGGGTAGTGCCGCGCACGGTGCCCCATCTGCACCCGGTCGAGCGCCGCCTGCACCCGGTCGCGGCGCTCGCCGGCGGCCATGTCGCGATACGTGAGCGGGAGCTCCACGTTCTCGAAGACCGTCAGCTCGGCGATCAGGTTGAAGGCCTGGAAGACGAAGCCGATCTGCCGGTTGCGGAGCCGGGCACGCTCCACCAGCGGGAGCGTCGCCACCGACTCCCCCGCGAGCCGGTACTCGCCCGTGGTCGGCGTGTCGAGCAGGCCGAGGAGCGCGAGCAGCGTCGACTTGCCGCACCCCGACGGGCCGTTGATCGCGAGGTACTCGCCCGGATGCACGACGAGGTCGATGTCGGCCAGGGCATGCGTCTCCACGTCGTCGGTGTGGAAGACCTTGCCGATGCCGCGCATCGTGATGAGCGGGGTGTCAGCGGCGTGCATCGTGGTCGGCTCCCGTGGTGATGGTCATCGGATCTGCACGCGTTCGGCGGTCGTGTACGGCGACATGTCGGAGACGATGACCCGGTCGCCGGCCGCGAGCCCGCCGGTGACCTCGACCAGGTCGACCGAGCTCCGGCCAAGGCGCACGGTGGTGCGCACCGCGGTGCGCCCGTCGGCGAGCAGCTTGTAGAGCGTGGTGGCGCCGGTCGACGACTGCTGCACGGGGCGCCCCGTGTAGAGCACCTGCCGCATGCGCTCGACGACGATCGTGCCGTCGATCGAGAGGTCGGGCACGGCGCCACGCGGCAACGGATCGTCGAGCGCGATCTCGACGACGACCGCCCCCGCCTGCACCGCCGGCTCCTTGCGCGCGACGTGCCCGCGGACCACGCCGTTCCGCGTGTCGACCGTCGCCGCCTGCCCCGGCGCCACGTCCTGCGCCTGCGTCTCGGCCACACGCAGCAGCGCCTTGAGTCGTCCCGGCTGCACGACCGTGGCCAGCGTCGTCCCCTCGGGGACCCACTGCCCCACCTGCAGCGCGAGCCCCTGCAGCACTCCTCCCTCCGGCGCGCGCACGGCGAGCGCCTGCAGCCGGTCGCGCTGCCGCTGCGCGATCGCACGGAGCTGCGCCACCTGCTCGCGCTGCGCGGCGAGCTGGCGTCGCATCGCATCGCGCACCAGCACCAGCCGCTCGCGCTCGATCCGCAGCCGCGTGGAGAGCTCGTCGCGCAGTGCGCGCTTGCTGCGCACGTCGAACGTCGACGCGAGGCGGAGCGGCGCGAGCGTGTCCATCGCCTCCGCGTCCTGGCTCGCGAGCAGCGCCTGCGTCGTCGTGGTCGCGACCACCCCGTGCTGCGTGAGCAGCTGCCCCTCCAGCGTCGCCTGCATCGACAGCAGCGTCATCTCCGCCTGGCGCACCTGCTGCTCCGCCTGCATCGCCTGGATCTGCAGGTCGGGGTTGCTCAGCTCGAGCAGGAGGTCACCCGCCGCGACCGTCGCCCCTGGCAGCACGCCAAGCCGCTCCACGCGGGCGCTCGCCTGCGCCGTGATGAAGCGAAGCCGCTCGGGCACGAGCGTGCCGGTGCCGCGCACCTCCCGCGTCACGTCGCCGCGGCGCACGCTGTCGATCAGGATCGCCCCGCGTGCGATGGTCGGGACCGCCGGCCCGCGCACGGAGGCCCAGGCGACGAGCGCGACTGCCGCGACCGCCGCGCCGATTGCGAGGACGATGCGGCGCGGCCGGCGACGCGAGGGGCGGACGATGTCCATGGTCGGTGCGCGGCGTCGCTGCGGCTACTCGGCGCGCAGCGTCACGGCCGGATCGATCGCCGCGGCGCGCCGTGCGGGAAGGAGTGTCGCCGCCGCCGCGACGGCCACCAGCACCGTCGGCACCACGGCGTAGAGCAGCGCCGCGGAGCCGCCGGCGTCATGGAGCATCCCGGTGAGCAGTCGCGACACGAGCACGGCCGCGGCCACGCCGATCGCCGCGCCGATCAGCACCAGGCGCAGGCCGTCGGCCATCATCAGCCGCACCACCTGCCGCCCCGTCGCGCCGATCGCGAGCCGCACGCCGATCTCGCGCGTGCGCTGTGCCACGCCGTGCGCCACGACGCCGTACATCCCCACCGATGCCAGCACCAGCCCCAGCGCGCCGAACACCGCCAGCGTGCCGCCCACGAGGCGCGACGGGAGCAGCGCGATGCCGAGATGGCTCTCGAGCGTGCGCACGTTGCTCACCGGCATCAGCGGATCGAGCGACCCGACGATGCGGCGAAGCGTGGGCGCGAAGGCGGCCGGATCGCCGCGCGTGTGCACGACCACCGTCATCCCCACCGTCGACTCGACGTCGTGCCGGAACCAGAGGTAGGTGCTCGGCGCCTCGCCGAGCGAGGTATACTTGCCCGTCGGGACCACGCCCACCACGGTGTACGCGGCATCGCCCGACCGCACCGTGCGCCCGATCGGGTCGAGCCCGGGCCAGTATCGCTCGGCGAAGCGCTGGTTGACGATCACCACGCGTCCGCCGCCACCCTCGTCGCGCGACCCGAACTCGCGCCCGCGGACGATCGGCGTCCCCATGGCCGCGAAGTACGCGGGGCTGGCGATGCTGAACTGCACGAACATCGTCTCGTCCTTCGCCGGCACGTAGCCCGGCACGCTCACCGTCGTCGTGCTGTTGTTGAGTCCCAGCGGCAGCTCCTCCACCAGCCCGACCGCACGCACCGCGGGGAGCGCGAGCAGGCGCTCGCGCAGCCCGCGATGGAAAGCCGCCGCCCGCCCGGCGGTGTAGTTCGCGAACGAAACCTCGGCCGTGAGCCGGTGATCGGCCGCGAATCCGGTGTCGATCGACGCTGCGGTGCGCAGGCTCCGGGCGAAGAGCGCCGCACAGACGAGCAGCACGATCGAGAGCGCCATCTGCACGATCACGAGCGCGCGGCTGAGCCGGTTCCGCGCGCCGCCCGAGGGGAGCGCTCCCTTGAGCGCCGCGGTGAGCGCCGGCTGCGTCGCCTGCAGCGCCGGCGCGACACCGAACAGCACGGCGGTGCCGAGCGAGACGACCAGCGCGAACGCCAGCACCGTGGGGCTGAGCCGGAGATCGGGACGGACGTCGAAGTCGATCGGGATCGGTATGCGGTTCGCGAGCGCGATCGCGGCGGCCGCCACGATGAGCCCCGCCACGCCGCCGAGCAGCGCGAAGAGCGTGCTCTCCACCAGCAGCTGCCGCAGCAGCAGCCCGCGCCGCGCGCCAAGCGCGAGGCGGATCGCCATCTCGCGCGACCGCGCACCGGCACGGGCGAGGAAGAGGTTCGCGACGTTCACGCAGGCGATGAGCAACAACAGACCGACGACCGCCATCACCACCGCCGACAGCCCCACCTGCGCCGTGCGGAAGCTCGCGTAGATGCCGGCGCGTGACTGCGGCACCACGTTGATGCCGCGGCCGCGGTACGCGCCCGGCGCGCTCGCCTCGAGCGCCCGCGAGAGCGCCGCCGTGCGCGCCTCGACCTGCGCCAGCGAGACGCCCTCGCGGATGCGGGCGATGGCATAGAGCGAGCTGTTCTCCGGATAGGCGAGGTTGCGCGCCTCGCCCGGGAGCACGGCCGCCAGTTGCCGGATCGCCAGGTAGAACGCGGGCCGCACGAGCGGCACGACGCCCGCGAAGTCGGGGGGCGTGACGCCCAGCACCGGGAGCTGCACACCGTTCACGAGGATGCGCCGCCCGACGATCGCGGGATCGGCGCCGAAGTGGTTGCGCCACGTCGCGTCGCTGAGCACGATGCCGGGCGCCGGCCCAGCGGGATCCTCGTCAGCGGGCACGTACAGCCGCCCGAGCGCGGGCCGGACGCCGAGCACCGTGAAGTAGTCGGCCGAGACCAGCACGCCGAAGAGCCGCACCGGACGGTCGACGCCGGCGACGTTCAGGAGC
>JALOPO010000229.1 GCA_025453855.1 Gemmatimonadaceae bacterium | reverse complement strand
GGTGCGGAAGCGGCACCGTTCGCCGGCCGCGGCGCGCGTGTAGAGCTGCGTCCCCTTGGCGACCGGGAGGCCGTCGGTGAGGACGCCCTGCTCCGGATCGAGATGGAAGCGCGCGATGGTCGCCGCCGGGATCGGGCGCACGTAGTGCGGATGCACCACGTCGAGGAGCGTGTGCGCGAGCTCGGGGAGATCGTCGTCGATGCGGCGATGGACGCGCGCGGCGAGGAACGCGACCCCTTCCAGCAGCCGCTCGACGTGCGGATCGTCGGCCTTGGTGGGCTCGAGCTGCAGCCGCCCCGCGACCTTGGGATAGCGGCGCGCGAAGTCCGCGCCCATGCGGCGCAGGTAGGTGAGCTCGCGCTCGTAGTACTCGAGGAGCTCGTCACGCATCGACCAGCTCCCGCACGTGGCAGCGCCCCGTGACCGACTCGAGCCGCGTGTCGAAGGCGACGCGCACCGGCTGCGGATCCATGCGCAGGTCGGCCTCGACGAGGAAGTGCAGGTCGCGCGAGTGCGTGTCCTCGCGGCGGCGCACCGAGACGCGCACGTTCACCAGGCGCGGCTCGCCGAGCGCGATCGCGGCGTCGATGAGGCGCGCCACCGCGCGCGGCGCCTCGGCCGAGTCGGCGCTGAGGGCGCTCAGGTCGGGGAGGCCGAAGACGAGCGCCGAGGCCGCGCACTCCGGGTAGCGCGCACCGTCCGGCTGGTGCGGCTGCCGCGCGTTGAGCAGCCACTCCAGGTCGCGTCGCACCGCGGCGTGCAGCGCCACCTCCGACTCGGTGCGCCCGGGGGCACGCTCGGTGGTCACCGCCGGCGCGTCGTCGAGCAGGCGATCGAGGAGCGAGAGCGTCACCGGCGGCTCGTGGGCGCGCGTCATGCGCCGCTCCCCTTCACCAGTGCCATGGCGCGCACCGCGTCGAGGAGGCAGAGCCGCTGGTAGAGTCGCTCGCGCTCCTGCGCATCCTGCTCCAGCGCGGCCAGTGCGCGATAGAGCAGCGCCATCGGCTCGGCGATCGCCTCGCTCTGCTCCCACTCCTCGAGGCGATGCGCCTCGATGATGCGGATGCACTCGCGCAGGATCGGGAGCGCGACCGCGTGCTGCCCGGCGTCGACCATCACGCGTGCCATGCGCGTGCGCGTGAGGAAGCGCGTGCGCGGGCTGTCGGCCGATCCGAGCGCCTGCATGAGGAGCGCGACCGCGCGCTCCGGACGGCCGGCGCGCGCCTCGAGCGTCGCGCGTTCCAGCGGATCGTCGGCGCGCGACGCCGGCGCGGCGCCGGTCGTGGCCTCGAGCAGGAGCGGCTGCAGCCACTGGCGCGTCTCGGCGCTGGCGGCCGGGGTGTCGTCGAGGAGCGTGGCATCGACGAGCTGCGGCGCACGCGCGAGCAGCGCCCGGAGCTGCCCCTCGATCGCCTCGCCCACGGCGCCGTAGTCGCGACCGAGCCCCTCGCAGGCCGCGAGCACGTACCGCTGCAGGTCCAGCCAGCCGCGCCCGTACGGCTCGCCCGCCCCGCGCTCGGCGACGACGAGGAGCTGCGCCCACTGCCGGTTGAGGAAGAGCGAGCGCAGCTCGCTGCGCACGCCCGGTGGCGGTGGCTCGAGGAGCGCGGCGCTGATCCCGTCGGCGGTGATCGCCTCGCCCCAGCGCAGCGTGCGCGTGACGACGTACGGCACCGGGTCGACGGGCGTCGCCTGCTGCCAGGCGCGCAGCGCGAGCATGATCGCCTCGATGGCACCCGGGCGATCGGTGGGGATCGCGTAGCCGCCCGCCGGCACCTCGTCGGCCGCGGCCGCGACATCGGCGGGATCGTCCTCGACGGGGCCCGGCTCGAGCTCGCGCTTGCGGTCACGCAGCCGCACGAGCGTGCGCGAGACCTGCTCGAGCGACTCGCGCAGCCCGTGGAAGCTCGGCGCGCTCGCCGCCGGAAAGCGGCGCGTGGTCGCCTCGCCGAGGGCGTTTAGGGCGCGCTGCGCCGCGCGCAGCCCCTTCCACGTCTCCTCGTACCAGGCGCGCGGCGTGCGCGCGAAGGCGGCGTCGAACGCCTCGGGGGTGAGCGCGCCATCGGCGACGAGCTTCTCGCGCTGCTTCTTCTTCTGCTGCGTGTCGGCCGCCGCCTCGGTGCCGAGGGCGCGCGACGCGTCGTAGGCGGCGAGGCCGTGCCCCTCGCCGGTGAGCGGCACGTCGCGCACCGCGATCAGCACCGGCTCCCAGTTGCCGATGCGTGCGAGCGGCGCGGCGCGGACCTCGAAGTCGCCGTCGTCGGGGAGCGGATGCACGTGCTCCCAGAGGTCGTCGAGCGAGCCAGGCGGCGACGCGCAGGTCCTTCGTGCGATCGGTGAGCGCCTCGGTGGCGAGGCGTACCGCGCGCGGGTGATCGGCGCGCTTGCGCACCTCGACCCAGTCGCCCTGCGCGGCGCCGTCGTCATGGCGCATCGCCTCGGCGATCTCGTCGAGGACGCCGTCGTAGCGCAGGTCGCGGCCGCCGGGTTCGGGGCCGGCGAGCGGGGCGAGCAGCGTCTCGATCGTGGCGTCGGTCACGCGGCGGCGGCGGCGGGAGGGGCGGTGATGTCGCGCGGATCGTGTCGCGCGCGGCGCGCAGGCGCGCGATCGGTGCGCGCGTGGCTGTCGCAGGCGGTGGTGTCGCAGACGATCATCGCGGCGGCGTGCGGCCGAAGCACCGCACGCCGCCGCGACGAGGCAGAGCAGGTCAGGCCGCCTTGACCTTCTTCTGGTCCCAGGCGCCGACGACCGGGCTCCCCTTCGAGCCGTCGGACTTCTGCGGCGTGTACGTCACCTCGACGCGGCCGTACGAGAAGGCCACGTTCTCGAGCGGGACGTCGTCGCCGCCCGACTGCCCGGCCCAGCTGATCGAGTCGATGAACACGTCCTGGAACGTGTACTGGAGGTAGTCGATCTGCGAGTTGCCGCCCGCCTTGTGCAGCGTGACGACGGCCTTCTCGAAGTGACGCCCCGAGGCCACGGCCTGGAAGAGCTGCGGGCTCGACTTGTCGGTGCGCTTGGTGAAGCTGAACGGCGACACCGTCACGCGCCCCTGGCCACCGCCGCCGCCCTGGCCGATGGTCGAGGGGTTGGAGGCCCCGAGGTTGAACGCGATGAGCTCGATCTTGTTCTCGAAGCCCTCGCGGGTGGACTCGCTCTCGACGCCGGACAGGTCGAGGTATGCATCGTACGCCATGCGGACTTCCTCCGTACTGGGGTGGTGTGGTGAGCGGCCGAGCGGGATTACCTGGCGGCGGGCTTCGGCAGTTCCGCCACCAGTCGCAGCGCGACGGTGAGTTCGTCGAGCTGGAAGTGCGGGCGCAGGAAGGCCACGGCGCGCAGTGCGCCCGGGCGCCCGGGGATCTCCTCGACGTCGACGCGCGCCTCCTTGAGCGGGCGCTTGGCCTTCACCTCCTGCGAGGCGTCGTCGTTCGAGACCACGTAGCTCTGGATCCAGTTGTTCAGGAACGACTGGGCCTGATCGCGCGACATGTAGGTGCCGATCTTGTCGCGCATCATCACCTTCAGGTAGTGCGCGAAGCGCGACACCGCGAAGATGTAGGGGATCTGCGCCGAGAGGCGCGCGTTGGCGTTGGCGGCGTCGCTCTGGTAGGTCTTCGCCTTCTGCGCGCTCGGCACGGCGAAGAAGCACGCCTCCGCCGAGTCCTTGCGGTGCACGAGCGTGGTGAAGCCCTGCTCCGCCAGCTCGCGCTCGCGCCGCTCGGTGATCGGCGTCTCGGTGGGCGGCTTCATGGCGATCTCGCCGCTCTCGGTGCGGAAGCTGTGCACCGGGAGGTCGGTGACGAGCCCGCCCGACTCCACGCCGCGGATGCAGGCGCACCAGCCGTACTGGTTGAAGGCCTGCGTGATCTGCGCGCCGAGCGCCCAGGCGGCGTTCCCCCAGAGGTAGTCGTGATGGTCGGTCGACTCCTCCTCGTAGCGGAAGCCCTCGATGGCGGTGCTCGCCGTGCCGTAGGGGCGTCGGAGGAGCATGCGCGGGAGCGTCAGCGAGACGTAGCGCGAGTCCTCGCTCTGCCGGAAGCCCTTCCAGCGCGCGTAGGCCGCGGGCTCGAAGATCTTGGCGATGTCGGTCGGCGCGTCGAGCTGCGTGAAGTCCTCGAGGTTGAGCATCTCGGGGCTCGTGCCGGTGATCATCGGCGCGTGCGCGGCGGCGGCGACCTGCGAGAGGTGCGTGAGGAGCTCGACGTCCTCGTTGCTCGGCCCGAACTGGAAGTCGGTGAGGAGCGCGCCCATGGGGGCGCCGCCGAAGGTGCCGTACTCCTCCTCGTAGACCTTCAGGAAGAGCGCGCTGCGGTCGAACGCCGGCGCCTTCTCAAAGTCCTTGAGCAGCTCCTTCTTGGTCGTGCTCAGCACGCGCACCTTCATGAGCGGCCCCATCTCGGTGCGGCTCAGGAGGTAGTGGAGCCCGCGCCACGACGCCTCGAGGCGCTGCAGCTCGTCGTCGTGCATGATGCGGTCGACCTGCGACGAGATGAGCGCGTCGAGCTGCGCGATGCGCTCGTTGATCATCGTCTCGGTGTCGCGCGAGGTGGCGACGGTCCCCTCGAGGACCTCCTCGACGAAGCGCTTGATGAGGTCGCGCCCCCGCGCCTTCGACGAGTCGTCGCGCGCAAGGCGCCCCTGCGTGACGATGTCGTCGAGGAGGCTCGACTCCTCGACCGCGACGCCGCCCTCGGCGGCCTTGACCTTAGGCATCGGCGGTCTCCTCCGCACCGACCTCGCGGCGCAGGCGCGCCAGCTTGTCGGCGTCGTTGATGGTGGCCTGCAGGATCTCGTCGAGCTTGTCGTTGCCCTGCAACGAGCCGCGCAGGTCGGCCAGCTGCTGCCGGATCTCGAGGAGCTTGCGGAGCGGCTCGACCTGGTGCGCGATGCGATCGGGCGCGAAGTCGTCGAGTCCCTGGAAGGTGAGCTCCACGGGGAGCGTCCCGCCCTTCTCGCTGAGCGTGTTCTCGACCTTGAGCACGAGGCGCGGCTTCATGGCGGCCATCGTGGCGTCGAAGTTGTCGAGCGTGACGTCGGTGAACTTGCGATCGCGCAGCCGCGGCAGCGCCTCGGCGGGCTGCCCGGTGAAGTCGCCCATCACGCCCATCACGAAGGGAAGCTCGCGCTCCTCGATCGCCCCGCCGGTCTCGACCTCGTAGACGATGTTCACGCGCGGGGGCCGCACGCGAGAGAGCTTGCCATGCACGCCGTCGTTCGCCATCCGACTCTCCGGGCTGGGCATGCGGGCGCACACGTCGCCGCCTCTCGCGGCTCACCACCGTGGTGTCGTGCACGGGCCGTGCATGCAGTTGCGTTGTCGTGCGTCGGGTGCGTCAACGCCGCGTGTCGTGCGTTGGTTTCGCGACATGGCGTGCACGCCGCGTCACCCGGGAAGGCGAGACTAGGCGCGCCTGATTGCGCCGTCAAGGGCCGTGATGCACACGGTGCGCGACATTGCGTGCACGGACACATCTGTGTGCGATCCGCGTCGTTCGAATACGAATCATCATGCCGTGTCACGTGCGCGCACGGCACGCCGCGTGCGTTGTCGGCGATCGAACGGCCGGTCGCGCTCGGCATGCGCCGCATGAGAAATCTCTCATGCGTCGCGCGCCAGCATGCTGGACCGTTCGCACGTCCTCGCTGCCGGGAACCGCGCCACCACGTCGACGCCTTACAGGGCGATCGTCGATGCTGCACGCGTGATCACGCGCAGCACCCGCACGTGGTCGCGCTTGCTGCGTGACCGATCGCACGTGAAATCGGTTCGTCCGCTCCGCACTCGCGTCGCCCGTGCGCGTGCCACGCCCGCCCCGCGTCCGGGGGCGCGCGTGCGTGCGCCTGTCCGCGTCGCTGCGTGCGCGCCCGCGCGACTCCTCCCGCCTCGCCCGCCATGCGTCAGCTGCAACCGGTCCTCTGGTCCAAGGGGCTGCTGCTCGATCCGCATCACCTGCAGGCCCAGGATCGCTATGTCGAATCGCTGCTGGCGTTTCACGCGGACGCGCTCGGCACCTTCCCCGTCGGCCTGAGCGCCTTCGCCCTCGATCACGACCGCCTCGCGCGCGGCACCGTCGCGGTGCGGCGACTGCGCGGCATCCTCGCCGACGGCACCATCGTCGACGCCGCCGTCGGCGAGGACGGGCGCGGGCAGGCCCGCTTCCGTCTCGCCGTCGCCGACCGCGCCGACGAGACGCGCGGCGGGAGCCCGCGCGAGATCCCCGTCGCCACGCTGCAGCTGCGCCTCCTCACCGAGGAGGAGTCGCACGCCGGTTACGTGACGATGCCCATCGCCCGCGTCGCGCGCCGCGAGGACGGCGCGCTCCACCTCGACCCCGCCTTCGAGCCGCCGCTGCTGCGCCTCGAGGCGTCGCTCGCGCTGCGCGCGCGACTCGCCGGCCTGCGTGAGCGACTCGCCGCGCGCGCCGCCGAGCTCGCGCAGGGACGCCGCGCGCGTGCGCGTGGACTGGCTGACTTCGCCGTGACCGACGTCGCGGCATTCTGGCTGTTGCACACGCTCAACGGTGCGCTTCCCGTGTTGTCGCATCACGTCGACAGCGGGATGACGCATCCGGCGTCATGTCATGCGCTGCTGGCAACGCTCGCCGGTGCGCTCCAGACGTTTGCCCCCGCCGACGCGCTCGAATCACCACCGGTCTACGAACATGCGAGCGCCGGCCCCGGCTTCGCCGCGCTCGTCGCGATGATCGACCGGCTGGCGAACACGGCGGTTCCCACGCGCGCCGTCTCGCTCCCGCTCCACCTCACGCGGCCGAACGTGCACGCGACCACGATCCACGACGAGCGCGTGCTCGCCGATGCCGAGCTCTATCTGGCCGTCGCCTCGCGCGCGCGGCAGGCCGAGCTCCCGCGCCGCGTGCCGCAGCTGGTGAAGGTCGCCGCATCGGACACGATGGATCGGCTCATCCGCCTCGCGCTCCCCGGGCTCACGCTCTCGCACGTGGCCGAGCCCCCCGACGCGCTCCCGATCCGGCTCGACTACCACTACTTCCGGCTCGACAAGGGCGGCGCGTCGTGGGAGACGATCCGCGCCGCTCGCGACATGGCGGTCTACGTGCCGTCCGAGGTGGAGGAGCCGCGCCTCGAACTCGTGGCGCTCCTCCCGTGAGCGCGCGCGACTATCGGGCGAGCGGTGCCGCGATCGCGGCGGCGGCGGTGGTCGCGTCGGCGATCACCACCGCCACCAGCGTCACCGCGGCGATGGCGATCATGCCGAGCCCGAAGAGCATGAAGCGGCGCGCCTGCGCGAGCTCGAGCTGCTCGAGCGCCAGCGGCGCGGGCGCGGCGAGCGGCGCCGACGCGGCGGGCGGCGTCGCGGGCCACTGCCATGGCGCCGCATCGGCGCGCGCGCTGCTCGCCACAGGGGCGATCGTGCGCACCGGCGCGAGCGGCGTCACGCGGCGCGCCCGCGTCGGCGCGCCGAGTGCGCGACCGGCCGCTCGCACGCGCGACGGCCAGGCGACGTCGAACAGCGGCGTCGCACCGGTGCCCGGCGGCTCGACGGCACGCGCCGGCGCCGCACCACGCACGGGCGCGAACGGCTCCGCGGCCGGTGCGAGCGTCGTGTCCTGCCGTGGCGTGTCGACGACCGCATCGAGCAGCGAGGGCGTCTCCGCCACCTCGCGCGTCGTCGACTCGACGGAGCGCTCCTCGCTCGGGCGTGGCTGCGGCTCTCGCATTCCCGTTCCTCCGTGGACGACGTCGCACGCGCCGGATGCGCGGGCGCGAATCATGGCACGAGCCGGCACGCCGCAGCAAGGGCCGCACGGCGCGCACCGCGCCATGCTCGTTGCAATTGCACACGAGTGCGTGCGTCGCGGCCGGTACCACCACCTGCTGCACGCGCGCACGCGCGTGCACTCGCTCGCCCACGCCTCACCGCACCTCGCATGCCGCAGCTGACACGCGTCGCCTGGTCCGAGGGCATGCACCTCTCGCAGCACCACTTCCAGGCGCAGGCGCGCTACGCCGAGGACAGCATCGCCTTCACCGTCGCGCAGCTCGTGCCGGCGGCGCACGGGCTCGTGCGCCTCGCGCTCGATGGCGCGGCGCTCGCGCGACGCATCGTCGCGGTGCACGACGCGGCCGGGCTCATGCCCGACGGCCTCGCCTTCGACATGCCGCACGCCGACGCACCGCCGCCGTCGCTCGACCTCGCGCAGGCGTGGCCCGCGGGCGCCGAGCGCGCCACGGTCTGGCTGGTGGTCGCGCGCCGCGGCACCGCGCGCGGCGACGTGGCGCTCGACGCGCACGACGCGCGGGCGCGCTACGTGCGCGCCGAGCGCGAACGGAGCGACGACTTCGCGGGCCACGACCTGCGCGCGATCCCGGTCTGTCGCAAGAACTTCCGCCTCACCTGCTCGCCCGCGATGGACGACGAGGTGGCGCTCCCGCTGGTGCGGCTGCGACGCACGCCGACCGGCGATCTCGTCCCCGACGCGTCGTTCCTCCCGCCGCTGCTGCACATCGGTGCCAGCGACGGCGTGCGCACGCGGCTGCAGCGCCTCGTCGACGTGCTCGTCGCCAAGTCGGCCGCACTCGCCCCGGGCGGCGACGATCGCGCGATGCTCGCCAACTACGCGGCCCGCGAGCTCCCCACCTTCTGGCTCCTGCACACCGTGCGCGGCGCGATCCCCGCGCTGCGCCACCTGCTGCACGCACCGGGCACGCACCCCGAGGCGCTCTACCTCGAGCTGGCGCGCCTCGCGGGGAGCCTCTGCACCTTCGCGCTCGACACCGCGCCGGGTGCGCTCCCGCCATACGACCACGACGAACCCGCGCGCTGGCTCGACGCGCTCGAGCGCCACATCCGCACGCACCTCGAGCTCGTCGTCCCCGGCGGCTGCATCGTGCTGCCACTCGCGCGCGTGACCGAGGTGCTGCACACCGCCACCATCGACGACCCGCGCGCCCGCGACGCCGCGCGCTGGTACCTCGGCCTCGCCGCCGCGGTCCCCGATGCCACGCTGCGCGGCACCGCGCCGACGCTGGTGAAGGTCGCCGCCGCGCACGACGTGCTCCGGCTCGTGCGCGAGGCGCTCCCCGGCGCGACGCTCGAGCACGTCCCGGTGCCGCCCGCGGCGCTCGCCGCCGATCCGCGCCGGCTCTGGTTCCGCATCGCCCGACGCGATCCCGCCATCGACGGCGTCGCGCGCTCGCACGAGATCGGCGTCTACGTGCCGACCACGCTCCCCGATGCGCGCCTCGAGCTGCGCATCCTCCTCGACGACTGAGCGCCCGCGCTCCGGAGATCGCCATGGCGACGATCGTTGCCCCGCTCCCCTCCCTCGACGGCGGCACCCCCGCGCCCGAGTCGACCCCGCGCAGCCCGCGGCGCGGCCAGCTCGCGCGCACGCTCGACCCGGTCTTCCTCCTCGCGGCGCGACTGCGTGCGTCGCGCGAGGCGGCCACCGACGCCGCGCCCTTTCGCAAGCACGTGATCCAGCTGCTGCGCACCGCCGAGCAGCAGGCGATCACCATCGGTTACGCGCGCCCCGACGTGCGCGCGGGGCTCTACGCGGCGATCGTCTTCCTCGACGAGGTCGTGCTCAACACGCGCCCGCTCTTCGGCGACTGGGCGCGGCGCCCGCTGCAGGAAGAGGTCTTCGGCGAGCACATGGGCGGCGAGGCCTTCTTCACTGCGCTCGATGCACAGCTCGCGCGCCCCGACAGCGAGGACACCGGCGACGTGCTCGAGGTCTACCAGCTCTGCCTCCTGCTCGGCTTCCATGGCCGGCATGCCAACCAGGATGGCGAGCTCGCCGGCCGCTCGACGCGCATCGCGCGCAAGCTGGAGCGGATCCGCGGCCCCATGATCTCGCTCGCGCCGCACTGGGCGCTCCCGGCCACCGACGTCGTCCCGCCGCGCCACGATCCGCTCGCGCGCAAGCTGCGCACCGCGGCGCTCGTCGCGCTCGCGGTGACGTTCGTCCTCTTCATCACCTATCGCCTGCTCCTCGCGAACGACGCCGGCACCTGGCGCGAGCTCGCGGCGATGCTCGCGCGGTCGTGATCGTGTCCACCGTCTCCGCGGAGCTCGCATGACCGGCTCGTCGACGCTGCTCACCGGTGCCGCCGGCATCCTCGCCGCTTCCGTCGCGGCGACCTACTGGATCGATCGCGTCTTCCACCCCAGCGGAAAGCTCGGCTGGGCGCTGCGCATCGGCCTGCCCGCACTCGGCGCGATCGCCGCCGGCCTCGTGGCGTGGTATGCCCGCAAGGCGGCGCGTGCCACCTCGAGCGGCGCCAACGCACCGCCGCCCGCGGACGACATCGCGCTCCGCTTCAAGGAGGCCGAGCGTCGCCTGCGCACCGCCGACTTCGAGGTCCCGCGCCGGTCGCTCGCCGCGCTCCCCACCGCCGTCGTCCTCGGCCCGCCGGGCACCGGCAAGACGACCGCCATCGCCCGCAGCGCGATGGTCACCGAG
>JALOPO010000228.1 GCA_025453855.1 Gemmatimonadaceae bacterium | reverse complement strand
CGGCGTGCCGCGCACGCGCGGCGGCTCCGCCTCGCTGATCCTCGCCGCCTCGCCGGCGGTGCTGGCGATCATCGGCTGGGCGCTGCGCACCGAGCGCCTGTCGCGTCAGCTCGTGGTGGGCGTCGCCTGCTCGATCGCGGGGGTGGCCATGGTCATGCTCGGCGACGGCGTGCAGGCGGCGCGCCCCGGGACGGTGCTCGGCAACGTCTTGGTGGCCGCGGCCTGCCTCACGTGGGGGATCTACGCCACGCTCCTGCGCCCGCTCGCGGCACGCATCGACGGCCTGCAGGTGACGGTGCTCACGCTGATCGGCGGGCTGGTGCCGATGCTCGCGCTCGCGGCACCGTCGATCGCGCGCACCCCGTGGCACGCGCTCGACGGCGGCACGTGGGGCGCGATCGCGTACGCGGGGGTGGGGGCGATGGGGATCGCGTACGTGATCTACTACCGCGGCCTGCGCCAGCTCGGCCCCACGCGCACGAGCATGTACGCCAACCTGCAGCCCTTCGTGGCGCTCCTCGTCGCCTGGCAGCTGCAGCACGACACGCCGACCGCGGCACAGCTCCTCGGCGCCGCCGGCATCCTGGGCGGCATCCTGCTCGCGCGGCGCGCGGCATGACGGTCGTCGCGCTCTTCGACATCGACGGCACGCTGCTGCGCGCGCACGGTGCCGGCGCGCGGAGCATCGGCGCCGCGCTCGAGACGGTGTTCGGCACGCGCGGCCCCGCCGACCACCGCTTCGACGGCAAGACCGATCCGCAGATCGTGCGCGAGCTCATGACGCGCGCCGGGATCCCCGACGACGAGATCAGCGCCGGCATGGCGGCGGTGCTCGCGCGCTACACGGAGCTCCTGGCGGGCGAGCTCGCGAATGCGGCGACCGTGGAGCTCCTTCCCGGCGTGCCGGCGCTGCTCGACGCCGTGGAGCGCGACGATGCGCTGGTGCTCGGCCTCCTCACCGGCAACATCGCCGAAGGCGCGGCGCTCAAGCTGCGCGCGGTCGGGCTCGAGCCGTCACGCTTCGTGATCGGCGCGTTCGGGAGCGACCATCACGAGCGTCCGGGGCTGCCGCCGGTGGCGCTCGCGCGCGCGCAGGCGACGATCGATCCGTCGATCGATGGCGCGCGACTGGTGATCATCGGCGACACGCCCAACGACCTCACCTGCGGCCGGTCGATCGGCGCGCGCGCGATCGGCGTCGAGACGGGGCGCTACGGCGCCGACGAGCTCCTGCCGCACGACCCGGTCGCCGTCTTCGCCGACCTGCGCGACACGACCCGCGTGCTCGACGCGCTGCGCGGCGCGCCGTTGCACGAGCGCGGCGTGCGCCACGCGACGGCGCCGGCCACGATGCAGCCGGGCACCGCCGCGTGAGTCGCGCACCGCGCATCGAGGGCGACGTTCCCGCGCTCGACGTGCGGGTGCAGGCGCTCTGGCGCGGCGAGGAGCTCGCGGGAGCGGCGCGCGTCGCCCTGATCGACGACGCCGTGCAGCTCGCGCTCCTCGAACCGCGCGCACGGCTGGTGGTGGTCGCGCTCGGCGAACTCGATGGTGCGACGTGGGACGGCGCCGTGCTCGCGCTGCACGTGACCGCGGGCGACGTGCTCGAGCTGCGCGACGCGCCGCATCTCGCGGGGCTCGCCGCGCGACTCGAGGCGGCGGTGTGCGCCTTTCCCGAGCAGACGCTCTCGCTGCGCGGCTTCGGGAGCGAGCGGAGCGCACCGGGCTCGGATCACGATCGCTGGTTCGATGCGCTGCTGGTCGCACGCGGCGTGGCCGAGGAGACGCGGACCGTCGCCACGCAGCTCGGCGCCTTCGACGCGGCGCGCCTTCGCGCGCACGCCGAGCACACGCTGGTGGCCTTCGCGCAGGCGCGGCATCCGCGGGAAGGGGCGGACCAGCGGGCGCTGCACGCGGAGCTGGAGGAGGTGGCGGCGCCGTACGCGGCGCAGCTCGCCCGGCTCGAGGTGGCGGCCGCGCACGTCACGAGCGACGCGGGCGATCATCGCTACGCCCGGTGGCGCGACTGGACTCGGCAGGTCGGGCGCGCCTTCCACGCCGCCGACGACGCGTGGCTGGCGATGGTGCCGGTGCTCGGCGATTCGCGCGGCGCCTCGGGGCGGCTGTGGCGACGGCTGCTCCGCCGCGATCGGCCGTGATCGTCGGCCTCGGCATCGATCTCGTCGACATCGCGCGCGTGGCCGCGGTGCTCGACCGCCATCCGCAGCGCGCGCGGCACCGCCTCTTCACGATGGGCGAGATCGCGTACCAAGGCGCTGGCCGGGACGGATGCGGCACGTCACATCTCGTGGCACGACATCGAGGTGACGAGCGACGGCGACGGCCGGCCGCACCTCGTGCTCCATGGGCGAGCGCGGGTACGGGCGGCGGAGCTGCGCGTGACGCGGACGCTGGTCACGCTCACGCACGCGGACGGGGTGGCGGCGGCGGTCGTGGTGCTCGAGGCGTGATCGGACGGCGGTGACCGAGGGGACCGCCGCACCGTGACGGCCGCCCCCCTCTTTGCGTCCCGCTCGAAAGCCAAGCAAGTTTCTCGGCAATCGACGCACCTCACTGGCCGAGCGGGTGGGCGCGTGGTAGTGTTCGATGCAAGGATTGAGAATGATTCTCAACTAGACGAACCCGTGACCGTCATCGCGCTCCCCATCGCCGAGCAGACCGATCGCCGCCCGGTGCAGTCGTGCCGGCTGGGCGACTGCGCGTCCGGGCAGACGGCCACCGTCGTCGAGCTGCGGTGCGGCGAGAGCGAGGCCTGTCGCCTGCGTGCCCTCGGCCTCGTCGAGGGGAGCACGGTCAACATCGTCGACCAGCGGCACTGCATGCTGCTCGACGTGCGCGGCGCCCGCCTCGCGCTGAGCCACGCGATCACGAACGGCATCACCGTCGTTCCCTCGCGCGGCTGACCGCCCGCCCGCCACCGGGCGTCGAGCCGTCCCCGCCGTGACCGGTCCCGTCGTCACCGCCAGCGCATCGCACGACACGACCGGTGCCGCGCCGCTCGTCGCGCCACCCGTGCGTGCGCGCGTGGCCCTCATCGGCAACCCGAACACCGGCAAGAGCACGCTCTTCAACGCGCTCACCGGGATGCGCGTGCGCGTCGGCAACTTTCCCGGCGTCACCGTCGAGCGCGTCGAGGGGACGCTCAAGGGGGCCGGTGGCGCGACGATCACGATCCTCGACCTCCCCGGCTGCTACTCGCTCTCGCCGGCCAGCCCGGACGAGGAGATCGCGCTCGCGGCGCTGCACGGCACGCACGACGCGGCGCGTCCCGATGCGGTGCTGGTCGTCGCCGATGCCACGCAGCTCGAGCGCAACCTCTTCCTCGTGAGCCAGGTGCTCGAGCTCGGGCTCCCCGTGCTCGTCGCGCTCAACCAGGTCGATGCCGCGGCCGACCTCGGGATCACGGTCGATGCGGTGGAGCTCATCCACGCCCTCGGCGTTCCCGTGATTCCCACCGTCGCCACGCGCGGCGAGGGGCTCGACGTGCTGCGCAAGGCGCTGCTGCGCGCGACCACGCACGAGGTGCCGACCCGACGGTTCGCGCTGCGCCCCGAGGTGGCCGAGGCGCTCGCGCCGCTCGAGCGGCACCTCGTCGCGACGCAGCGCGTGGCGCCGGCGGTGGCGGTGCTCGATGCGCTGCGCCTGCTCGCGGTGCCCGCGCCCGAGTCGTGGTATCCGCAGCCGCGCGAGCTCGCCCCCGAGCTCGACGAGGCGCGCATCCGCGTCGCGAGCACGGGGGCCAATCCGCGCTCGATCGAGGCCGAGCTGCGCTATGCGTGGATCGGGACGGTGGTGGCGCGCGCGGTGGTGCGTCGCGACGGCATGCGTCGCACGACGAGCGATCGCATCGATGCGGTGGCGCTGCACCGGCTCTGGGGACCGGTGCTCTTCCTCGCCATCATGGCGCTCCTCTTCCAGAGCATCTTCTCGTGGGCCGCGCCCATGCAGGACGCGCTCGAGGCGGGCGTGGGGGCGATCGGCGACGTGGTGGGATCGCTCCTGCCACCGGGCGACCTGCGCGACCTGCTGGTGCGCGGCGTGATCGGCGGCGTGGGGAGCGTGGTCGTCTTCCTGCCGCAGATCTGCATCCTCTTCCTCGCCATCGGCTTCCTGGAGGACAGCGGCTACATGGCGCGCGCCGCGTTCCTCATGGATCGCCTCATGCGGCGCGTGGGGCTGCACGGGCGCTCGTTCATCCCGATGCTCAGCGGCTACGCCTGCGCGGTGCCGGCGATCATGGCGACGCGCACGATCGAGGAGAGCCGCGACCGCCTGGCGACGATGATGGTCGTGCCGCTCATGAGCTGCTCCGCGCGGCTGCCGATCTACACGCTCCTCATCGGCGCCTTCGTGCCGTCGGTGCCGATCGTGGGCGGGGTCGTCGACCTGCAGGGGGTCACGATGCTCGGCATGTACCTGCTCGGCACCGTCACGGCGCTGGCGGTGGCGGCGATCTTCCGGCGCACGCTGCTGCGCGGGCCGGTGCGCCCCATGATCCTCGAGCTTCCACCGTACCGGCTCCCGCACTGGCGCACGCTGGCGGCCACGGTCTGGTCGCGCGCGGGGCTCTTCCTGCGGCGTGCGGGGACGGTGATCCTGGCGTGCAGCATCGTGCTCTGGGCGCTGGCGACCTACCCGCGGACCGCGCCCGCGCCGGGGATGAGCGAGGCGCAGGCGCAGGAGCTGCAGCTCGAGCGCTCGGCGCTGGGGCGCGTGGGCCATGCCATGGAGCCGCTGGTCGCCCCGCTCGGCTACGACTGGAAGATCGGCGTCTCGATCGCGGCCAGCTTCGCGGCGCGCGAGGTCTTCGTGAGCACCATGGGGACGATCTACGGCGTGGGCGAGGCCGACGAGACGAGCGAGGCGCTCCGCGACCGGCTGCGCGGCGAGGTCGACGCCGACACGGGGCGGCCGCGCTACACGACGCTGGTGGCGGTCGGGCTGATGGTCTTCTACGTCTACGCGCTGATGTGCATGAGCACGATCGCGGTGACGGTCCGCGAGGCGGGGGGCGGCCGGGTGGGGTGGCGGTGGGCGGCGATCCAGTTCGGCTACATGTTGGGACTCGCGTGGGGGATGGCCTTCCTGGTGTACCAGGGTGGGCGACTTCTCGGGTTCGGCGGCTGAGTCGGGAGGGACGATGTCGGCGCTGATGCAACAGGGTGTGGTGGCGGTGCTCGTGCTGGGAGCGCTCCTCTACGTGGGGCGCCGGGCCTGGGGGGTGCTTCGCCGGTCACGCGTCACGGCCGGGCCCGGTACGGGAGATGCAGGGTGTGGCTCCGGGTGCGGGTGCGCCACCGCGGACGGGCCGCGACGCGCCCCCGCCCGACGCTGAGCGCGCCCGCGTGGCGCGCCTCCCGGAGGCCCTGATGCGCCGCATGCCGATCCTCGCCGTCCTCGCCCTCGCCGCCACCGCGGCCGCCCCCCGTGCCGCCGCGGCACAGGAGGGCGACGGCGAGACCTTCCTCTGTCGCGGCCCCTTCGCCATCGGCATCGAGCAGGGGACCGAACGCGGCGAGCTGCAGCCCTCGGCCAGCTGGTGGGTGGTCGACTTCGATCCGGCGACGGGCGCGGTGGGGGCGCGCGGCGAGCGCCTGCGTCCAGGCACCTGCGGCTTCGCCGAGCGTGCGCTGCTGGAGGACGAGCCGAACCGGATCAGCTTCCTGCGCACGCGGCCGCCGTCGCTGCGCATCGGCGACCGCGAGGACCTGCCGCAGTCGCACCCCGGCACGGTCGCCACGCGCAACCAGATCGGCACCTGGCTCGAGCGGTGCAGCGGCGACAGCAGCTGCGTGCTGCGCGTGCAGGCGAAGGCGGACCAGACGCCGAGCCGGCTCGGCTTCGAGGGGGGCGGCCCGGTGTCGCTGCTCACCGCGGCGCGCGTGGCGGCGGGGCGAGCGCCGGCGGTGCGCCCCTCCATCGCGCCGCGTCGCGATTCGCTCCCGGTGCTGCGGCCGGCATCGAACACGAAGCCGGTGATTCGTCGCACGACCTGAGCGCCCGATCCCGCGCGTTCCCGAACGCCCCGTCGCGTCGTGCGGCGGGGCGTTCGTCGTCCCGTTCCCTCCGGATGCGGTGGCGGGCGGGCTCCGTGCGAGCCGCTGTCTCGCCGATGCCTCAGCGATCGGGGCGGGCTCCGTGCGAACTGCTGATGGGCCGATGCCTCCGTGACCGGGGGGCCTCCGTGCCGCGGAGGGGTCCGTGCGCGCGGCCAGCTCAGCGCAGTGCGCCCGCGTGGCCGGTGAGCGACGGTGCGCTGCGCGAGGGCGCGAAGGCACTGCCCGCAACGCCACCGGCCGACGCCGCGCGGGCGCGCCCGTGTACACGGAGCCAACAGACAATCTGTTGATTGCTCCCGCATGCACGGCGGCCCCCGACGCGCTTCGACCCCTTCGCGTCCTTGCGCAGCGCACCGTCACCCACCGGCCACGCGGAGAGACTGCTGGGAGTCCGTCGCATGCACGGACCCCTCCGTGGCACGGACGCCCCCCGGTCACGGAGGCATCGGCAACAAGCAGTTCGCACGGAGCCCACCCCGTTCAGCACGGACGCCCCCCGGTCACGGAGGCATCGGCAACAAGCAGTTCGCACGGAGCCCACCCCGTTCACCGAATCCCCGGCAGACGATACGAGTCGCGCCGACGCGCGCGCGAGCGCGGACGGCAGCGAGCGGGCTTCGCGCGCCACGGAACGATCACGACGCGATGATCGACGCGTCACCGCGTGACGGGGTCGCGGTGATTGACGCGAATGCACCGCGATCGTGGCGCGGGCGTGACATCCCCGGCGGTGACCCGCGACTTGAGACGTCGAAGCTTCCCGCCGCCCGAGCACGACGGGCCGCACCACCACGCGACAGCTCTCAACTCCCGGGGATCCACATGATGTCGAAGTCCTTCGCGCGCTCGCTCGCCCTCGCCGGGCTCGGCGCGCTCTCGCTTGCCGGCTGCAGCGACGACGACGATCCAGTCAACGGCGGCGGCACGGGTGCACCGCGCTTCGTGCCGCGCAACACCTCGGGGGTCTCGGCGCTCGTGCGTGGGCTGCCTCAGGGAGTGCAGGCGTACTCGATCATCAGCTCCAGCGACTCGATCGCCGGCAGCGCGCGCTTCGGCGGCTCGGCCGACGGGTCGGGGCTGCTGCGCAATCCCGACGGCACCTTCACGCTGCTCACCAACCACGAGGACAACTTCGCGGTGAGCCAGGTGCAGCTCGACCGCGAGTTCCGTCCCACGAAGCTCGACTACATCATCAGCTCGGCCGCCGGTCGCTGGCGCCTCTGCTCGGCGACGCTCGCCACGCCCGAGGAGCATGGCTTCGGTCCGCTCTACCTGACGGTGGGCGAGAGCGGGATCGAGAGCCAGATCCACGGTGTGGTGCCGAACGGGCGCCTGTTCAGCGGCGGCCCGGACGATGCCTCGCTCCTCCCGGCGCTCGGGCGCTGGAACGGTGAGCAGGCGGTGCCGCTCCCCCGTGACGCGTACGCCGACCGCACGGTGATCGTCATCGGTGACGACGACAGCGGC
>JALOPO010000227.1 GCA_025453855.1 Gemmatimonadaceae bacterium | reverse complement strand
CTCGACGTGGTCGCCGGGCGCGGCGGGCGGCGCGTGCGCGCGCACGAGCTGCGGGCGCGTGGGCGGGGCGGAGGCGGGGCGGGACATCGCGGGCCGACCTGGGGAAGCGGGGCGCGGGAAGGTCCGGGCCCGTTTGCGCCAAAGCTAACGCGGGCGATCTGGCGCCCCGCCGAGCCGTGGTGCTGTCGCGAGACGACCGCCTTGCCCGGCCGCTCGCCGACATTTACGATACTTGTGCGTTTCGTAATTGCGTCCCCGTGCGGAGTGGTGAGGTGCCGTCATCCCGTCCCGTCTGCCTGTCAACAGGGAGCGTCATTCGGCTCGGCAGCGCGCCACGCGTGTGTCGCCGGCCGGGCGATGCCGTGTCCGCTATCGTCGGGTGCGACGCGCGGCTGCGCGGCTGCGTGTGCGTGCGCGATGCCGAGGCACCGGCATGGTGACAGTGCGCACGGCGCCCGCTCGCGGTCGGCCGCGGCGCGCCGAGTCGACGGACGCGATCCTCGATGCCGCGTTGGCGGTGCTGGCGGAGCGTGGCTATCGCGCGATGACGCTCGACGACGTGGCGGCGCGTGCGCGGGCGAGCAAGCCGACGATGTACCGCCGCTGGCCCACCAAGGTGGCGATCGTGGCGGCGGCGATCCTGCACGGACTCGATCGTGCCAATCCGCTCGCGGCGCACGTGCGTCCCGCGTCGCGTGACGATGCGCCGGCGGCGCGGCTGCTGCGGATCGTGGAGAACGTTCGCAGCGCGCTCGTGTCGACGCCGCTCGGCGGGGCGATCCGGGCGGTGATCTCGGAGGTCGCGCACGAACCTATCCTTGCCGACGCGCTGCGCGTGGTCGAACGGTCGCGCCGCCCGATCCTGGCCGGCGCCGTGCGCGCACTGCAGGAGGCGGGTGCGTTCGATGCACGTCGTGATCCGGACACGGTGGTCGACTTGCTGCTGGGAGCGATCTACTTCCGCGTGCTCGTGCGGCAGGAGCGGCCGGGTCCGCCGTTCTCGCGCGAGGTGGTGGCGGTGCTTCTCGGCGACGCGGTGCCGCGATGACGGCCGCGACACATGCGGCCACGGGCGGTGTCGGCGACGTCCCGCCGCCGGTGCGCGCCCTCGTCACCGGCGGCACGAGCGGCGTGGGGCTCGCGCTTGCGCGCCAGCTCGTGGCGACCGGGGCGCGCGTGGCGATCTGCGGTCGCGATGCCGCGCGGCTGGCGGCGGCGAGCGCGACGCTCGGTCCGCGTGCGCACGCCGTCGCCTGCGACCTGTCCGCCGCCGCTGACTGCGATGCACTGATGGATGTCGCGGTGCGCGCGCTCGGCGGCGTGACGTTACTGATCAACAACGCGGGCGTGCAGCAGGCGCTCGACGTCCGTGCGCTGGACACCGAGACGCTGGCAGCGCAGGCGCGCCGTGAGCTGGCGATCAACCTGGAGGCGCCGCTCCGGCTGGCGCGGCTCGCGCTGCCGCATCTCGAGGCGGCGGCTCGCGCCGGTGCGCCGGCGGCGATCGTGAACGTCACGTCGGGACTCGCACTCACGCCCAAGAAGACGGCGCCGATCTATTGCGCGAGCAAGGCGGCGCTGCGGAGCCTGACGATCGCGCTCCGCTACCAGCTCGAGGACGCGGGGAGCGCGGTGCGCGTGCACGAGGCGATCCTGCCGATCGTCGACACGCCGATGACGGCGGGGCGCGGCCGCAGCAAGCTCTCGGCCGACGCGGCGGCGGCGGCGATCCTTCGCGGGGTGGCGCGGGGCGTGCCGGAGATCCGCGTGGGGAAAGTGCGCATCTTCATGCCGTTGCAGCGTGCGTTGCCGTCGGTGGCCGCGCGGTTGCTGCGCGACGGCTAGACTCCCCCGCGCGCGCCGGTCGGGGAGGCCGATGACGGCCGTGCGGCGCGACGCGCACCATGTCCCACGCTTCATGAGAGGATCGTCATGTCCGTCCGTCGCGCCCGTGATCTCGAGAAGTCGTATCCTCGTGCACAATTCGTGGCCAAGCTGCGACGCCTGGCCGATGCCGTGGAGGCCGGGGAGGCATTCACGATCATGGTGGGCGGGGAGCGGTTGCGCGTGCCGGCGGAGGCGGTGGTGAGCGTGGAGCACGAGCGGAGCGGCGGGATCTCCGAGCTGGAGTTCCAGGTGCGGTGGCGCGGCTGAGACGCGCCGTGCAGCGCGTGGCGCGCGGGTGGCGCCGCCCCGCGTGCACGGGATGTGCATCATGCGAGCTCGGGCGACCGATTCCGGTGCGCGTCCGGCTTTCCGGTGCATGTTGGCGCATGGCCGTGCATCCGACCACTCGATTCAGATTCGATGACCACGCAGGGGCTCACCAGCCGTTTCAAGCAGGATCTCCTCACCGGCGCGGTCGACCGCGCCGAGCTCTATCTCGACCAGCTCCGCGCCCTGGACACCGAGTCGGAACAAGCGCTCGGTGATGGTGCGACGTCCGGGCCACGCATCGCCAAGATCCTCGAGAATCTCTCGAGTTTCCACGGCACCCCGGCCCGGCTCCAGGTCCTCGCGCAACGAGCGCTGGAGCACGACGACACCCCGATCGACGAGATGCTGTTGGTTCGCTTCCGGGCCGCCGCGCTGGGCATCGTGGAGCTGCTCTGGAAGATCACCGATCGACACGAGAAGACTACGCTCTTCTACTACGGCACCGGGTGGTTCGAACTGCCGGAGTCCGAAGCGCGGGCACTCATCGCGTACCTGCGTGGTCTGCAGCCCGTCCTCAAGCCAGGGATGCGGTCGAGTCGCGGGGAGACGACGCCGCGGGAGAAGGTCGATGCAGAGAACGGCGTGCTGCTCGACGAGCTCTCGGGCTTCCTGGAGGCCAACGGGCTCACGATCGATGGGGAGGTGCTCCGCATCCAGATGGAGCAGTCAGCCGAACTCAAGGCGCGCGTGATGAGGCTGGCAGAGATGTGTCGCGAGCGACTGGTCAAGCGCAACAAACTGGAAGCCCAGCGCATCAAGCAGGGACTGCTCAACGCGCGCATCGATCCCTCGGGCCGGATCTCGCCGACGGTCCCGGGTGACAACACGAGCCGCTTCCCGACGGCGACGATCGACCAGCTGCTGCTGCGCATGGATGGCGGCGCGAGCCGGCTGACGTTCCATACGATCGACGATCGACTCCGCCAACCGCAGCCCGATCGTGGTCCGCTGGGCAACCACCCGCTGGCGCATGGCCTCGCGTTCGCGGACATGCTCCGATTCGCCGTGGAGGCCTACACGCTGCGTCGCGTCTGGTGGCCGCTGCTGCGCAAGCGGCGGGCAGGCCCGGGCACCGGCGCATCGACGCCCTGAGCGCCGCCGCGTGACGCGGGCGTGCCGATCGCCGTGCCGTGACGTGAGGACGCGCCTCACGCCGGCCGGCTGGCACATGGCCTGCAGCACATCCACCCACCCACTCACACGGAGTCATCATGCCCGCTGTCGCCACCAACCGCATCGGCGAGTTCGCGATCGACCAGGTCTTCGGTGCGCTGATTGAGATGCAGCAGCGGCTGCACACGCTCCAGCACGTGGCCGAAGCGGGGCAGGCCGAGTCGCTGGAGGATCGCAAGCCGCTGTACGCGATGGCGCGCGAGCTGCGGCGCTTCCAGGACCGGGTGGCCGTGCTCGAGCAGATGCACGGCTCGCTCGACGCGATGGGCGAGTGGCAGGCGCGACCGGGGCAAGCCGCGCAGGTGCGCGCGAGCATCGCGCACGTGGCCGCGAGCATCGAGGCCCTGCTCGCCAAGGTCGGTTACGCGCCGCCGATGGATCACCCCCCCGAAGCGTGGGAGGAGCTGCTGCAGGAGGCGCGCGAACTGAAGGCGGCGGCGATCAGCGCGCAGACGCAGCGCGAGGTGGCGCAGCGGGGCTATCGGACCTATGCGGTGAAGGAATCCGGTGCGTCGGTCGGACAGCACGGAGCGCCCGCGACGGATCCGTGGACCTCGATCCTGCAGGGGCTGGCGTTGCTCAACACCTTCATCCGGATGAAGTTCGGCAAGCGCGACTGACGCGCCGCGCCTCGGGTCGTGCACGCGACCCGCGGCGTGCACTCATGTGTTCACGGGCGCCGCATGCGGTCGCCGAGCTCACCTTCCTCCATTGCAGGCGCCGCACGCATGCCGACCCTCTCCGTCCCCATCGGTCAGCACGCCCTCGCCCAGTTCACCGGCCAGTGGACCGAGCTCGCGCACGAGCTCCACGTGCTCGAGATGCAGCTCACCGCCGCACACGCCGGCCGCAAGGATCCGGCGGCGATCGTGCGCCTCTCGCGGCGCGCATCGCGGCTGGCGCGCGACTTCGCGCGCGACCGGCAGCTCTTCGAGCTG
>JALOPO010000226.1 GCA_025453855.1 Gemmatimonadaceae bacterium | reverse complement strand
GCCGACGTGCGTGAAGCCCTCGCGCTGGTAGAAGCGGATGCCGCGTGCGTTCCGCTCCCAGACGCCGAGCCAGAGGGTGGCGGCACCGCGCCGCCGCGCACGGGCGATGGCGTCGGCCATGAGGCGCGTGGCGAGGCCGGTCCCCTTCGCCGCGGGGGCGATGTAGAAGCGGCGCAGTTCGATCGGCGCGGGGCCGGTCACCGCGACGGGGACGTCGCCGGCGATGAGGTGCGCATAGCCGACGAGCGTCGAGCGCCCGGCCGCGTCGCGCGACTCGGCGACCCGGATCGTCGACGCGGGATCCGCGATCTCGGCGCCCTGGCGTGCGGGAGTGTAGGCGGTGGCGATGTAGAGCGCGACGTCCTCGGGCTCGTTCTGCGCGCGGAATGCATCGAGGAAGGTGTCGCGCGCGAAGATGCTGAGCGCGGCGGCATCGTCGGGGCGCGCGTCGCGGAAGGTCACGGGATCCATGCGCACAGCATGCGTCGCGGCGCACGCGCGCGCACCCCCGACCCGCTCACCCGCGCCGCGCATGCGCCACGATGCGCTCGACGGCCAGCGCGGTTCCCGGCTCGGCCCGCAGCGCCTCACCGAGTCGCGCGGCCGACTCGCGCGCGGCACCGTCGGTGAGCGCGCGCGTGATCGCCGGCGCGAGCACCTCGGCCGTGAGCGCGCGGCGCGGGAGCGTGGCGACGCTCGCGCCGCGCGCCTGCATGAGCACCGCCCAGAACGACTGGTCGAAGCCGAGCGGTGCGATGATGGTGGGTACGCCGGCGCGTGCCGCGGCGCCGGTGGTGCCGCTCCCCCCATGGTGGAGCACGGCCGCGCAGCGCGGGAAGAGCCAGTCGTGCGGCACGTCGCGCTCCACGTGCACGTGCGCGGGGAGCGGTGCGCCGTCATCGGTCAGGTCGCCCCACCCCTGCAGCAGCAGGAGGCGCGTGCCGGCCCGCGTCGCCGCCTCGACGAGCATGCGGCCGAGCGGCGCCCCATCGGCCGGGGTCATGCTGCCGAAGCTCACGCAGAGCGGCGGGGCGCCATCGGCGAGGAAGCGCGCGAGCGCCGGCGGGGGCGTCCAGTCGGCCGGCGCCGGGAGCGTCCACCACCCGGTGACATCGATCCACGCCGGCCAGTCGGGTGGCTTGGGGAGCGCCGCCGCGCCATAGGCATACAGGAGCGGGTAGTCCGGATTCCGCTGCGCCGCGTACGGGCCGCGCCACGCGACCGGCGGGAGCGCGAGCGCATCGCGGCGCCAGCGATTGACGTGGCGTCGGCTCGGGAGCCAGAGCAGCAGCTCGCCGATCACGTGACTGCGCACGTTCTTCCGGCGTCGCGCCGGCGTGTCGCCGGGTTGCCACGGAATGCCCACGGCCGAGAACTCGCGCGTGGGCGTGAGCGGCTGCAGGAGCCCGCCGATCACCGGGAGGCCGCGCGCCTCGTGCAGCATCGCCGCCGCCTGGCAGACCGCCGACCAGCAGACGATGTCGGCATCGGCGGTCGCCGTCACGAGATCGTCGAGGATGCCGCGCAGCAGTCCGGCGAAGTCGCGCCGGAGCTGTCCCGCGAAGCGCAGCAGGCCGTGCCACGAGCCGTCGGCGGTCCAGGCGCGCGCCCCGGGATCGGCGAGCACCGCGCGCGGGTCGCCGTGCAGCGCGCGGAAGGCGATGCCGTGCGACGCGATCCAGTCCGCGAAGGTGGCGTGCGTGGCGAGCGTCACGCGCAGGCCGGCCTGCTGGGCGGCGACGGCGAGCGCGAGATACGGCTGCACGTCGCCGCGGGAGCCGGCGGTGACGATCACGAGGTGCATGGCGGGGCAATATCGCCGCGGGGCGGTGGCGTTCCCGCGGTCGCTATCCTTGGGGCATGTCCGAGCCCGTCACCGCGGCCGCGCTGCCGCCCGGCATCGAGCAGGTGCTCCGTCGCTTCCGTGCCATGGGGCGCGAGGAGAAGATGGGGGCGCTCGTCAGCTACGCGAAGAAGCTCGAGCCGCTGCCGGAGCGCCTCGCCTCGCTCGATCGCGCGCCCTTCACCGTCCCCGAGTGCCAGACGCGCGTCGACCTCTTTCCCGAGGTCCACGAGGGGCGCCTGCACTTCTGGGCCGACGTGAACGTGCGACAGTCGCCGACGATCGCCGCGGTGCTCGCGATCCTCTTCTCGGCCGTGAACGACCAGCCGCCGGGCGTCACCCTCGCGCTCCCCGACGACATCGTGCGGCAGCTCATGCACGACATCGGGCTCGCGGGGCGCGAGGTGGGGCTCAACGCGATGGTCCAGCGCCTCAAGCGGCACGCCCGGCAGGCGGCCGACGTTCACCCCGCGTAGCCATGCCGGCGGCCGGGCCACGGCCGCAGCGCTCATCCGGACCCAGTCATGCCCCTGACGATCACCATCGCCAACAACGGCCCGCTCAAGATCTCGGCCGAGGACGCGGCGCAGCTCGAGCTCCGCGACCACGAGGGGAACCTCATCCCCCTGCCCGAGGGGAAGAACATCTCGCTCTGCCGGTGCGGCGCGAGCACGCGCAAGCCGTTCTGCGACGGCCAGCACAGCAAGATCGGCTTCATCGGCGCGAATGCGGCGCGCGAGGCGGCCGACGCGCAGGCGTGAGCGCGCGCGGGGGCGGCGAGCCACGCCGGCGGCGGTGCGCCCCTCCGCGCCGTGCGCCGTCGCCGCGCGCCCAGCGCTCGCGGCGCGACGCACGTAATGGCCGCGTGGGTGCGACGGGTGGTCGCGCCTTCCCTGCTCATGCGGCGCCGCGGCGCCAGGAGAGCGTCGGCACGTGATGGATCGGCTCGCGAACTACTGGGTGTGGGGCATCACCGTTCTCGCCGTGCTGGTCGGCTTCTGGGTGGTGCTCGCGGTCTTCCTCGTCACCGTCCCCTTCGATCGCGGTCGCTACGCCGCGGGACGCGCCTTCCGGCTGGTGGCCGTCACCGCCGCACGACTCGGCGGACGGTGGCGCTTCCGCACCGAAGGGGTGGCGATCCGCGATCCGCGACGTCCCTACGTGGCGGTGTCGAATCACGAGAGCTACGCCGACACCTTTCTGCTCAGCCATCTCCCGTGGGAGATGAAGTGGCTCGGCAAGGAGCAGCTCTTCCGCATCCCGTTCCTCGGCTGGATGATGTCGCTCGCGGGCGACATCCCGCTGCGGCGCGGCAACCGCGAGAGCATCGTCGAGGCGATGAACGAGTGCGCCGATCGCCTGCGCAAGCGCGTCACGGTGATGATCTTCCCCGAGGGGACGCGCACCCCCGACGGCAACCTGCTCCCGTTCAAGGACGGCGCCTTCCGCCTCGCCATCGAGCACGGCGCGCCGATCCTCCCGATCTGCGTGGCCGGCACGCGCCGCGCGATGGCCAAGCACACCTTCAAGTTCCTCCCCACGCGCGCCGTCGCGCGCGTGCTCGAGCCGATCCCCACGACCGGGCTCACGCTCGACGACGTGGCGACGCTCAAGGAGCGCACGCGCGCGGCGATCGCCGCCGCGAAGGTGGAGCTCAACCGGTCGATCGGCCTCGATCCGATGGGGGAGCCGCTCCCCGCGTGAGCGCAGGCGCGTGCCGCGCCGCCGATCGCGCGCGGCGGCGGCGCGGCGTCACGCGTGGTGTCGGCTCACCCGCCCTGCGCCGCCGGATCGGTCCAGAACGGATCCCAGTGGTAGCCGTCGAGGTCACGGAAGCCGCGCTGGTACATGAAGCCGTGATCGTCCGTCTTCCCCGACGGCGAGGCGCCGAGGGCGAGGGCGCGATCGACGAGCGTGTCGACCGCCGCGCGGCTCTCGACCGTGAAGGCGAGCGCGAACATCGGCGCATCCGGCGGCGGCGGCAACGGACGCTCGGCCTGCTGCTCGAAGAAGGCGCGCGTCACGAGCATGCAGTACGCGTCGGCGCCGACCAGCATGCAGCTGCCGTGCGCGCCGGTGAACTGCGGATCGAAGGTGAAGCCGAGCGCCTCGAAGAAGCGGATCGAGCGCTGGAGATCGGCAACCGGCAGGCTGATGAAGAGCTTGCGCGGCATGGCGGGCACGCTGCCCGCGTTGCGGAGCTCGGGGACGGTCGCGGTGTCGCTGTCCATGCGGTGGGGGTGAAGGGGCCGTGAAGATGCGCCCCGGACCGCGAACCCGCATCACGCACTCCGTGTCACGCCCATCTCGCGCCGCATCGAGAACGTCCGAGCGCCAGCATCCCCGAGCGTGACGCGGTCGGCCCCTCGGCGTCGCCTGCGTACCGGCTCCGTGCGAACAGCATCCGGGCGATGCCTCCGTGACCGGGGGGCTTCCGTGCGAACAGCATGTGGCCGATGCCTCCGTGACCGGGGCGTCTCCGTGACCGGGGCGTCTCCGTGCCGCGGAGGGGTCCGTGCCGGCGAGGGCGGCAGCGCAGTACGCCCGCGTGGCCGGTGAGCGACGGTGCGCTGCGCGAGGGCGCGAAGGCACTGCCTGCAACGCCACCGGCCGGCGCCGCGCGGGCGCGCCCGTGCACGCGGAGCCAACAGACAATCTGTTGATTGCTCCCGCCTGCACGGCGGCCCCCGACGCGCACCGACCCCTTCGTGTCCTTGCGTAGCGCACCGTCACCCACCGGCCACGCGGAGGGACTGCTGGGGAGCCGTCGCATGCAC
>JALOPO010000225.1 GCA_025453855.1 Gemmatimonadaceae bacterium | reverse complement strand
TCACCTCGAGCTGGCGGAGCTGCGCCCCCTTGGGGTCGAGCCAGACGGTGGCGCGCGTGAAGCCCATCGGCTGCTTCGGCACGAGCTGCACGCGACGCGCCGGCTCGCCGCCGTCGAGCGTCGCGGCGCCGCCGTCGGTGATCGTGAAGCGCTCCGACGGCCGCGTGAAGAACTGACCGACGAGATCCACGCCGCCCGGCGCGGCGCTGCCGACCGGGAGGCGCAGCACCTGGCCGGGCGTCGCGCTCGGCACGTAGATCCACAGCGCCGTGCCGTCGCTCACGATGCGGTCGCCGGCCGGCTGCGTGAAATCGACCGAGAAGACGCCCGGCCCGCGCTGGCTGTAGGTGCCCGCGCTCGCGACCGTGCTGCCGAGAATCGGGTTGCCGATGCGCTGCGTGAACGGCGCCCGGAAGCCGCCGCTGCGCTGCACCTGTGCGGCGGCACGATCGAGCAGCGCGCGCGCCTCGCTGTCGCCGCCACGTGGGGCCGCGCTCTGCGAAGCGACCGGCGCCGCGGCGCGCGCCCCCTGCGCGGCGAGCGGCGCCGCGATCAGGCAGGCGGGGACGACCGCCAGCGCGGCGAGCGCGCGCATCGGATGGGGGCGGGGCAAACGAACGGACGAGGCAGGCGACACACGCGCTCCGGAGCTGCGGGGCCGGGCAGCGGCGCCTCGTGCGCGCGCATGCAGCCCCGTCAGGCGTTACCCGCCCGTCGCGATCGCGGTTCCGGCGCCCGTGATCGCACGCCCCACCGCCTCGGCGATCGGCGCCAGCGTGCGCATCATCGCCTCGAACTGCTCCACCGTCAGCGACTGCGCACCATCCGACCACGCCTTGTCGGGCTGCGGATGCACCTCGACGATCACCCCATCGGCGCCGCACGCCACGCCGGCACGCGCCATCGGCGGCACCTTGTCGCGCACCCCCGTGCCGTGGCTCGGGTCGACGATGATCGGCAGGTGCGAGAGCTTCTGCACCACCGGCACCGCGGCGAGATCGAGCACGTTGCGCGTCGCCGTGTCGAAGCTGCGGATCCCGCGCTCGCAGAGGATGATCTGCCGGTTCCCCTCGGCGATGATGTACTCGGCCGCCAGCAGCCACTCGGTGATCGTCGCGCTCATGCCGCGCTTGAGCATCACCGGCTTGCCGAGGCGCCCCACATGACGCAGCAGCGCGAAGTTGCTCATGTTGCGCGTGCCGATCTGCACGCAGTCGGCGTAGCGCGCCACGAGGTCGGCCTGCCGCTCGTCCATCGCCTCGGTGACGATCGGGAGCCCCGTCTCGGCGCGCGCCTGCGCCAGGTAGCGCAGCCCCTCCTCGCCGAGTCCCTGGAAGGCGTAGGGCGAGGAGCGCGGCTTGTACGCGCCGCCGCGCAGCGCCACCGCGCCCGCGGCCTTGAGCGCGCGTGCGACGTCGATGATCGCCTGCTCGCCTTCCACCGAGCACGGGCCGGCGATGATCGGCACCTCGCTCCCGCCGAACGTCACGCCGTTGCCGATCTGCACGATCGTCTTCTCGGGCTGCCACTCCCGCGAGACCTGCTTGTACGGCTTGGAGTCGTACAGCACCTGCCCCACGCCGGCCATCCCCTCGAAGTGCGAGGTGTCGACCTGGCTGTCGTCGCCCGCGAGGCCGATCGCGACGCGCGTCGTCCCGGGCATCGGCAGCGGCGTGAAGCCGAGTTGCCGGATCGCGTCGCAGACACCGTCGATCTGCTCCTGCGTCGCGTCCCGCTGCATCAACACCAGCATCGTCCGTGCTCCTCAGCAATCGAGCCGCAGGGCGTCGCGTGCGACGACGACCTCGCCGGCCCAGTGTGCGCCGATCTCGGCGCGCAGGTCCATCCCCTCGAGCGGGGGATACATGTGGGTGACCACCAGCCGTGCCGGCTGCGCCGCCGCCGCCAGCGCGCCGCACTGCGCCGGCGTCAGGTGGGTCGGGATCGCCATCGCGTCGGGGAGCGAGCATTCGGCGAGCAGCAGGTCGCACCCCGCCGCCCATGCGCCGAGCGACTCGTCCACCCCCGTGTCACCGGTGTAGACCAGTCGCCGCCCGTCGTGCTCCACGGAATATGCCACCGATTCGTCGGTGTGGGGGACGTGCCGCGCCGTCAGGTGCACGTCGTCCGCCAGCGCCACGGGCATCTCGAGCGGCACCTCGACGATCGTGAGCGGGAAGCCCGGGATCGTCAGCCAGTCGCCGAGTGCCGCGCCCCAGCGCTCCAGCAGCGCCGCCGTCCCGACGGGACCGAGCAGCACCAGCGGTGCGTTGCGCGGCTCGCGTCGCGCGTGGCGCCACGCGAAGACGAGGGCAGGGAGGTCGCCGATGTGATCGAGATGGAAGTGCGTGAGCGCGACGTGCGTCACGCCCCACCAGTCGAGGCCGAGGCGCGCCATGTTCACCGCCGTGCCCGGGCCGCAGTCCAGCAGCAGTCGCACGTCGCCCGCCTCGACGAGGTGCGAGGCACAGCCGCGCCCCGGCCAGAGCGAGATCGTTCCCGTGCCCACCGTCGTCAGGCGCATGCGACCCTCGTGCGTGCAACGACGGGGCCGGGGCCCCGCCGCCTCACGCCGCTGCGGCCTCTTCCGCCGTCGCCGGCGTCAGCTCGGCGCCCTCCGAATCGACCGCCGGCTCGCCCGCGTCGATCGTCGGCGGCGGCGTGTCGTCCACGGGGCGCCCGCGCATGCGCACGCTCACCAGCGAGCTCACGCCGGGCTCCTGCATCGTCACGCCGTACACCGCGTCGGCCGCCTCGGTGGTGGTGCGCGGGTTGTGCGTGATGACGATGAACTGCGTCCGCTCCTTGAACTCGTTGAGCATCTTCACGTAGCGCCCGACGTTCGTGTCGTCGAGCGGCGCGTCGACCTCGTCGAGAAGGCAGAACGGGCTCGGGCGCGTGAGGAAGATCCCGAACAGGAGCGAGAGCGCCACCAGCGCGCGCTCGCCGCTCGAGAGCAGGTGGATGCGCTGCGTCTTCTTGCCGCGCGGGCTGGCGTGGATCTCGATGTCGCAGTCCAGCGGCTGGTCGGGGTTCTCGAGCTTGATGTCGCACTCGCCGCCGCCGAACAGCGTCATGAAGATGCCGCGGAAGTTGTCGCGCACCTTCGCGAAGGTCGCCAGGAAGAGCTCGCGCGCGGTGGCGTCGATCTCCTTGATCGCCTGCTGCAGCGACAGCTTGGCCTCGGCCAGGTCGTTGCGCTGCGCGGCCAGGAAGTCGAGGCGCTGCACCTCCTCCTCGTGCTCCTCCACCGCCAGCGGGTTCACCGGTCCGAGCTGGTCGAGCTGCGCGCGCAGCGACTCCAGCTCCTCGCGCAGCGGTGCGACCTCGAGGTCGAGCGGCTCGAACCCTTCCAGCAGCTCGGCCAGCGGCTTGCGCCACTCGGTCTCGAGTCGCTCGCGGATTCCATGGCGGCGCGCCTCGAGCTGCGTGTGCCGCATCTCGGTCGTGTGCAGCTCCTCGGCCAGCTGGCTCGCGCGCAACCGCGCCCCCTCGAGCGCCTCGTCGCCGCCGGCCAGCGCGGCATCGGCGGCGCGCAACGCCTCCTCCGCCTCGTGCGCACGACCGTCGACATCGGCCAGCGCCGCGCGCTGCTGCTCCAGTTCCAGCGTGAGCGTGGCGATGCGCTCGGCGAGCGCCGCATCGGCCTCGCCCAGCTGCGACAGCTCGCGACGCAGCTGCTCGAGGCGCGCCGCCGCCGTCTCCTGCTCCTGCACGAGGCGCCGCGCGCGATCCTGCGACACCTGCAGGCGCGCCTGCGCCTGCGCCTGCGCCACCTGCGCCACCGTGCGCGCCTCGCGCGCGAACTCCAGCCCTTCGTCGGCGCCCATGAGGCGCGTGCGCGCCTCGGTGATCGCCGCCTCGTGACCGGCGAGCGTCGCGCGCAGCGCCTCCGCCTTCTCGTCGTCGTCGCGCGCGCGTGCCTCGAGCGCCTCGCGACGCTCGGTGAGCCGCTCCGCGAGCTGCATCGCCTCGGTGCGCTGCCGCTCGGTGCGCTCGCTGCGCCGCTGCGCCTCGGCGCGCAGCTCGTCGGCGCGACGCACCTCGCCCTGCGCCTGCTGCATCGCGTCCTGCGCGTCGGTCGCCGCGCGATCGGTCACGCGCAGCGCCTCCTGCGCCTCGGCCAGCGCACGGCTCGCCGTCTCGCGCTCCGCGTCGCGCTGCTCGAGCTCCTCGCGCAGCGCCGCCAGCTCGGCACGACGCTGGATCGGCCCCTGCGCGCTCTCGCCGCCGGGGAGGAAGACCGCGCCGCGCGCATCGACGAAGCCGGTCGTGCCGTCGAGCACCGTCACCTGGCCGAGCAGCGCACGCACCCACTTCTCGGCCGGCGCGCTGGC
>JALOPO010000224.1 GCA_025453855.1 Gemmatimonadaceae bacterium | reverse complement strand
AGCGCGTCGCCGGTGCTCACCTTCTGCGGCGTGGTGACGATCACGGCGCCGGAGACGTGCGTCGTCTGCACCAGCGACAGCTGGGCATCGCCGGTGCCGGGCGGCATGTCGACGATGAAGTAGTCGAGCTGCCCCCAGTCGACGTCCTTGAGGAACTGGTTGATGAGCTTCATCACGATCGGGCCGCGCCAGATCGCGGGCTGGTCCTTCTCGATGAGGAAGCCGAGCGAGATGAGCTTGACGCCGTAGGCCTCGAGCGGGACGATCTTGGCGCGCTCGTTGACTTCCGGCGCGCCGTCGAGCCCCATCATGCGCGGGATGTTGGGGCCGTAGATGTCGGCGTCCATGAGGCCGACGGTGTGGCCCTGCGCGGCGAGCGCGATGGCGAGGTTCACGCTCACGGTGCTCTTGCCGACGCCCCCCTTGCCCGAGCTGACCGCGAGGATGCGGCCGAGGTTCGGGAGCGCGACCGGCGTGGGGGCGGCGACGCGGGGCGCGGCCTGCTGCGACGATGGCTGCTCCATGACGGGGAGCTTGCGTGGCGCGGCCGGCGGAGCGGCGGGCGGCGCCGGCGGGGCGACCTGGCGCGGGTCGCGGAGCTGCACCTTGACGTCCTGCACGCCGTCGATGGCGGCGACGGCGGTGCGGATGTCGCGCACGAGCGCGGCGTCATCGCGGGCGTCGAGGAGGACGGTGAGGTGGACCTTGCCGTCGACGGTGGTGCCGATGTCGCGGACCATCTCGGCCGTCAGCACGTCGGTGCCGAGGCGGGGGTTCTGCACGCCCACGAGGGCGCGCTCGATCTTCTGCTGGAGCGTGTCGGCCATGACCGGAGGGGGGCCCGCCGACCGGCGGCGGGAGGCCCGGGACGAGCGGGAGGCGGAACGGGACGGGGGAGCGGCCAGGGGCGGCCGCGGCCCGGGGGCGCGCGGGCGCCCGAATGTCGACAAAGCTACTTCCTTCTGCCAGCGATCCCCCCGGGCTCCGAGCCCGGGGGGTGTAGCGACGGCGACCCCGGCTGTTGCGCCGCCGCCACGGCGACCACCATCCCTCCCGCAGCCGAACGCGGTCGAATCGCCACGAAATCCCGCATCTCCATGCAGCGAGACGCCGGACGCGGGATGCTCGTCCCGGGTACCGGGGGAATGTCGCTTGCATTCCTCCTGCCGGTCCGGTCAGACTTCTCCCCCCGTCACCGGCCGATGCGGCGGCGTCGCGCACCCCCTGCGCCGTCCGCCCGGAACGCCACTCGAGGCCCCGCATGAACCTGTCGACCTCCCAGCAGCGCGCGCTGCTGTCGCTCGCCTCCTTCGCCGCCGTCATCCTGCTGATCAACGTGGCGGCGGAGTTCATGGTGCAGGTCTGGCCCCTCAAGTTCGGCGAGCTCACGTGGCGCGTCGGCTCGACCGGACTGATCATGGAGTCGCTGGTCAAGGCGCTCCCCGGACTGGTGCTGCTCTACTTCGTGGCGGCGCTCAGCGACGCGCGCAAGCTGATGCGCTTCTACAGCATCGTGGGCCTGGTGGTCGGCATCGCGGTGCTCGGCCTGCTCGTCTTCTTCGCGCTCGACACGGTGCAGCTGCGCGCGAGCGTGCCGCAGCAGACCAAGTCGCTGCTCACGAAGGTCGCGCTCCGCGCCGGCCTCGTCGGCACGCTCTCGGCCGCGCTCCTCATCTGGGCCGGCGTCGCCGTGAACAAGGTGCTCAAGAGCGCGGGCGTCGTCTCGCGCTCCGGCGCGCGCCAGGCCGACAGCGGCAACGACGACGGCCTCCTGATGATCGGCCGCCCCGCCGCCCCCGCGCGCCCGAACCTGACCGCCGTGAAGGGCGACGAGCCGGTGAAGGTCGTCGAGGCCTGACGCTCCACGTCCGCCCGGCTGCTCACCGAGGCCCGATCGCCGTCACCGGCGGTCGGGCCTCGCGCCGTTCGGTCCGTTCGTTGCGGGATCGGAGCGCGCGGGGAGGAACGGCAACCGCGTCATCACGGAGAAACGGGGAACAGCCAGAGAACGGAGGGTGCGCCGGCGATGCTCGTGTCGCGCTCGGGCACTCGCCTGGATGCAAGGTCGATCAACAGCCTTTGTGAATGGCCCCGCATGCTCGACAGCGCCCGCACGCGAGGCCTCCGTTCTCCGGCCCTCCGCCGCGCCTCCGTGCTGACGCGGCTGCAGTTCTCGGCGAAGCCCGCTCGGCGCGTGCGGGCTCGCCGCGTGGTCAGCCCGCGTCGCGGGTGACCACGCCGGCGTCGAGGGCGAGGGCGGTGAGACCGGCGACGGTGGTGACGCCGAGCTTGCGCATCAGCCGCTCGCGATGCGTCTCGACGGTGCGCGGGCTGATGCCGAGCTCCTGGCCCATCTCCTTGTTGGTGCGGCCGCGCGCGATGCCGCGCAGCACGTCGCATTCGCGCGGCGTGAGGAGCGCGATCCGCTCCTGCGCGCTGGCGCGCGGGATGGCGTCGTCGCGCGACGGGCGCACCGTGCCGCCCACCGCGAGCCAGAGCTGCGCCGCGAGCATCGTCGCCGCGCTGTCCTTCACGACGTAGGCCGCCGCGCCGGCCACGCGCGCCTCGCGTGCGTACTCGGCATCGTCGTACATGCTCAGCACGAGCACCACCGGCGGCTCGGTGCCGGCGCGCAGCCGTCGCACGAGGTCGAGCCCCGACATGTCGGGGAGCCCCACGTCGACCACCGCCACGTCGGGACGCAGCCGTTCGGCCAGCGCGAGCGCGCTCGCGCCGTCGCTCGCCTCGCCCACCACCTGCAGCCCCTGCTGCGCCTCGAGGATGCGTCGCACCCCCTCGCGCACGATCGGGTGATCGTGCCACCTCGTCGTCGTGCACGTCGATGGCGAGCACGAAGCGCGTCGCCGCGGCGTGACGACGCACGTTGGTGATCCCCTCCTGCGCGGCGCGGAAGAGCGCGAGCTCGCGCGCACGTTCGAGCGGCGGGAGCGCCTCCGGCATGCGCAGCGCGGCCGACAGGCCGCCGTCGCGCTCCACCTGCGCCACCAGCGAGCGCAATGCGCTCGAGAGCCCGAGGTCGTCGAGGAGCGTGGGGCGGAGCGCCGTCGTGACGCGGCGCAGCGAGGCGATGCTCTGTGACACGAGCGCATCCAGCCGCGCCACGCTCTCCCCCGCCCCGGGCGCATCGCGCAGCGCGCCGAGCTCGATGCGGATGGCGCCGAAGAGCTGCCCCGTCTCGTCGTGGAGCTCGCGGCTGAGCCGCTTGCGCTCGTCCTCGTGCTGCTCGACGAGGCGCGTGCTGAGGCGCGCGAGCTCGCCGCTCCGCTGCTCGAGCTGTCCGGTGAGCTCGGCCTGCTGCAGCGCGGCGCCGACCTGTCGCCCGAGCGTGCGCAGGAACTCGGCATCGAGCGCGCTGAACGGATCGCGCACGTCGCCCACGAGCACGAGGACGTGGCTCACCGCGCCGTCGCGATAGATGGGGAGCGCGGCGGCGAAGCGCGGCTCGTCGCCGCCACCGCGGAGCGAGCCGCTGGCGCTGCGCGCGGTGCGCTGCGCCTCGTCGACGATCGGCTGCACGGCGACGGGGATGGTGCCGCCGCGCCACGGCTGCGCGCGCCCGGCCGCGTCCTGCACGCGCGTCGCGCGCACGTCCCAGAGCGCGGTGCCGCTCACGCCGCGCAGCCGAAGCGGCCGCTCGAGCAGCGCGGCCACCACCTCGTCGCCACGCCCGGCCGCCTGCACGTCGGCCGCGAGCAGCGAGAGCGCCTCGAGGCCGCGACGCAGGTCGTCGATGACGAGGAGCGCGATCCCGCCAACGACCGCGAGAATGAAGACGATGTCGAGGTAGTAGCCCCACGGCACCCACGCGCCGCGCGCGCGCAGGATCGTGTAGTCGAGATGGTGGACCGCCCAGAGCAGGAAGGCGCCGCCGAGCATCCACGCCCCGGGCGACCCGGTGCGACGCGCGTGATGCACGAAGCCCACGCCGGTCACGAAGGTCGCGCCGCTCAGGAAGGCGATCGCCGGGAGCACCGCCCAGAGGAACGAGTCGAGGCGGTAGATGGCGATCCAGCTCCACGCCACCGGGAAGAGCGCGAGCGCCCAGAGCGCACGCGAGGCGCGCACGCCGCGCGAGAAGCTGAGCGCGGCGAAGAGGAGCGCGATCGCCGTCCATCCGGTGAGCACCTGGTGCCAGTAGAGCCAGGCCGCGTCGTTGGTACGCAGGAAGGTGACGATCACCCCCACGCGCGCCGTGTAGAGCCCCCAACCGGCGGCCCACCAGGCGTAGTACGGCTTGCGGAAGCGGCGGTAGAGCCACGCGCAGTAGAGCGCGCCGCCGCCGGCGACCATCGCGAGCAGCAGCGCGGCGGCGAACTCCGTCACGGCACCATGCCCCGCGTCAGCGCGCGGCGACGGGGACGGCGTCCGACACGGGCGGCGTCTCCCGCGGCGTACGCGCGAGGTGCGCGCGCGCGGCCGCGAGCACGCGTCCCTGCACCTCCTCGAGCGACCCCACGACCAGCGCGCCGCTCGCCTTCGCATGCCCGCCGCCGCCGAACTCGCGGGCGAGCGCGTTCACGTCCACGTTGCCGGCGCTGCGGAAGCTGAGCTTCACCTTGCCGTGGCCGAGGTCGCGGAAGAAGAGCGCCAGGCGCGTGCCGGCGATCGAGCGCGGATGCTCGACCACGCCGTCGAGCTCCTCGCTCGTCACGCCGTAGCGCTCCGTGGCGCCGGCGCCGAGCGAGATCCAGCTCAGCCCCGCCGCCTCGTCGACGCCGAGCGTCTGCAGCGCCTCGGCGAGGAGGCGCAGGCGACCGGGGCTCACCGAGGCGTAGACGCGCCGGTACATGGTTTCGGGATCGACGCCGCGCGCGAGGAGCTGCGCGGCGATCGCGTGCACGCGCGGCGTGGTGTTGCTGAAGCGGAAGCCGCCGGTGTCGGTGAGGAGCGCGACGTAGAGGGCGGTCGCGGCGGCGCTGTCGATCTCGAGGTCGAGGACCTGCGCGAGGTCGAAGACGAGTTCGCCGGTAGCGCTGGCGGTCGTGTCGGCGACGAGGCGTGGCGCGATGGCCGGCGGCTCGTCGCTCGGCAGGTGATGGTCGATGCAGAAGCGCGGCACGGGGAGCGCGCGCACGGGATCGGCGAGGGCGCCCAGTCGCTTCACGTCGCTGATGTCGACGACCATCAGCGCGTCGATGTCGCGGAGCGCCGCCGCGCCGTCGGCGCTGCGGTCGACGACCGGTCCACCGAGGAGGAAGCGGAACATCGTGGGCCACGGCGTGGGGTTCACGATGCGGCAGTCGATCCCGCGCTGCGCGAGGAGGTGCGAGAGCGCCGCCTCCGAGCCGCAGCCATCGCCGTCGGCGTTGATGTGGGTCGAGAGCGCCAGCGCGAGCCCCGGCCGCAGGTCGGCGGCGAGGGCGCGGATGGCATCGGCCCGGTCGGGCGGGACGGCGAGCAGGTCGAGGGGCATGCGAACGAACCTCTGTCGGAAACGACGCACGCGGCGCCCGGGAGCGCCGCGTGCGGGGACTGCCGGGTCGTACCCGCGAGCGGGTCAGTCGGCGGCGACGGGACGCGCGCCGGCGGCCTCGCGACGACCGATGGTCGAGTTGCGGAGGCCGTACAGGAAGTAGATGGACATGCCGATCGTGGTCCACCCGGCGAGCAGCGCCCAGGTGAGGCCGGGGAGCGTCGCCATCATGCCGAGCGTTGCCATGGCGCCGAGGATCGGCACGAGGGGAACGAGGGGCGTCCGGAACGGCCGCGGCAACTCGGGGCTGCGCTTCCGGAGGATGAGGACGCCGATGCAGACCGTCGCAAAGGCAGCCAGCGTGCCGCCCGAGACGAGATCGCCAAGCAGACCGACCGGGAAGAAGGCGGCAATGAGGATCGCGATCACGCCCACGATGATCGTCGACGTCGCCGGCGTACGGTACTTCGGGTGCACGCGCCCGAAGACCGGCGGAAGGAGCCCGTCGCGCGACATGGTGAAGAAGATGCGCGGCTGCCCCATGAGCATCACCAGCACCACCGACGACAGGCCGGCGATGGCACCGATGTTCACGAGGTACTCGAGCCAGCGGAGCGACGGGGCGGCGCCGATGGCGACCGAGACCGGGTGCGGGACGCTGAGGAGCTTGTACGGCGCGAGCCCCGTCATCACCAGCGACATCAGGATGTACAGGACCGTGCAGATGAGCAGCGATGCGATCATGCCGATGGGGAGATCGCGCTGGGGATTCTTCGCTTCCTGCGCCGCCGTGCTCACCGCATCGAAGCCGATGTAGGCAAAGAAGACCGCGCTCGCCCCGCGCAGCACGCCGGACCAGCCGAAGCGCCCCCATTCCCCGCTGTTCTCGGGGATGAACGGCGTCCAGTTCTCCTTGTTGACGTAGACGAAGCCGAAGCCGATCACCAGCAGCACGATGGTCGTCTTGATGAAGACCATCAGGTTGTTGAAGTTCGCCGACTCGCTCACGCCACGGACGAGGAGCGCGGTGATGGCGATGATCAGCAGCACCGCCGGGAGATTGATGATCCCGTCCACCACGGTGCCGCCGGCGGCGGTGCACGCGGCCCGATCGGCGAAGACCTGCGCCAGCTTGGTCGCCGCATCGACGAGCGCGAGGCCATTGCCGTCGACGCAGGTGAAGGCGCGAACGATCTGGTGCCCGTTCGCCACCCCGAGCGGCGCCGAGGCGAAGGCGGCGGGGATGTGGAGCCCGAGTTCTGCGAGGAAGGCGCTGAAGTAGCCAGACCACCCCACCGAGACGGTGGCCGCGGCGAAGAGGTACTCGAGCACGAGGTTCCAGCCGATGAACCACGCCACGCCCTCACCCATCGTGGCGTAGCTGTACGTGTAGGCGGAGCCCGCGATCGGGATCATGCTCGCGAACTCCGCGTAGCACAGGCCCGCGAAGAGGCACCCCAGCCCGGCCAGGACGAACGAGATCGACACCGCCGGACCGGCGTAGTTGGCGGCCGCGTTCCCCGTCAGCACGAAGATCCCGGCGCCGATGATCGCGCCGATGCCGAGCATCGTGAGGTTGAGCGCACCGAGGGAGCGCTTGAGTCCCTCGCTTTCGTTGCCCGCCTCGGCCTGCAGGGCGGTGATGCTCTTCTTGGACCAGAGTCCCATGGGGGCGTCGCGGTGAGGTCCGTGCGGTGACGGGCGACCCGCGGCCACGGCGGGTCGG
>JALOPO010000223.1 GCA_025453855.1 Gemmatimonadaceae bacterium | reverse complement strand
ATCGTCTCGCGACGCTCGGCATGGGTCATCGCGGCCAGTCGCGCGACGTCGAGGCCGAGCAGCTCCTGCATCGCGTCGTTCATGAAGGTCGCGCGGCGCCCGGCGAGGTCGAAGAGATAGAGCCCGCTCGCCTGCGTGCGCACGATCCCCTCGAGCAGGCGCCGGCTCTCCTCAAGCGCCTGCGCCATGCGCTCGCGCTCCTCGGCGTCACGCTTCTGCGCCGTGAGGTCGTGCACCACCGCGAGCGCGCCCGAGATGACGCCGTCCTCGACCAGCGGCACGGTGTGCAGCCGCGTGTGCAGCGGCGAGCCGTCGGCGCGGCGCGCGGTGGCCTCGTAGACCATCGGCTCGCCGGCGAGCGTGCGGTCCATGCGCGCGATGGCGGCCGAGCGCGACTCCTCGGGCATGAAGCGCGCGAGGCGCCCACCGCGCAGCGTCGCCTGGTCGTAGCCGGTGATGCGCTCCGCCGCACGATTCGCGAGCAGCACCTCGGCGTTGCGATCGAGGACGAAGATCAGGTCGGGGACGGCGTCGAAGAGCCGCACCCACTGCTCGCGCGAGGCGCGCGCGATGCGCGACGCCATGCCCTGGAAGACCGCGAGCACGACCAGCGTGAGCCCCTGCAGCACGAGGGCGACGACGAGGATCGGGGCGAGGCGCGTGCCCGGTGCGACGAGCGTGGGGAGCCAGGCCACGATGAGCGAGGCCTCGCAGAGCGCGAGCAGCGCGGTGCCGGCCCGCGGACCGAGGCGGCCGCCGCTCGCGGCGACGTTGATCGCGAGGAGCGGGGCCGCGAGCGAGGTGCCCACGCCGCCGGCGGCGGTGAGGAGCGCGATGCTCGGAGCATCGACGAGCGAAACGAGGAGCTGCAGGCGTCGCTGCACGCCCGGCGAGGCCCCACGACCGAGCACGTACGACAGCGCCGCCGCGAGCGCCCAGGCCACCCAGAGGAGCTGCGCCCATCGCGGCAGCGCCCGCACGGTCGCCGGCGCGAGCGCGATCGCGATCAGGCTGCCGGTGATCACGAGCAGGAGCCGCCACCGCAGGTAGCGGCGGGCGACGCCGGCGGGCCGTGCGAAATCGAGCATCGGAGTGGCGTCGGAGGGGGAGGAGCGCGGGCCGGGTCGGTGGCTCGCGGCGGCCTCGGGCGGGCGTGCAGAATATCCACAGCAGTCGACCGGGGCGACCCCGAAGCCGGGCAACGACTTGGGGGATTCATCCACATCGCCGTGGAGAACGTATCCACAAGTCTGTCAACAACTTAGGGGTGTTTCTTCGGGATTGAGGCGGGGGGGCGGGGGGTGTACCGTTGGCGTCCCGTCCCGCGCGTCGTCATCACTGCCCGATCCAGCATGCCCGACCGCTCACGCCCCCACCCGTGCGACCCGGCGTTGCGCCCCCCGTCAGGGGAGCGAGGCGTGGCGACGGCGGATGGTCGCGAGGGCGCCGAGCTCGAGCCAGGTGGCGAGCACCACGATGCCCGGGGCGCCGGGGAGGCCGGCCCGCGCCGCCGCGCAATGCGCCGAGAGCGCCCGGCAGGTCGCCTCCGGCTCGCCGCGATCGCGCAGCGCCAGCGAGAGGAGCGCCGCCGCCTCCGCGAGGCGCTGGAGCGCCTCGGCCCGGAAGCGCGCCCGCAGCTCGTCGTCGTTCGCGGGGGCGGGGGCGGCGCGGCCGGCGGCGTCGTGTCGTTCGCGGAGGCGCGCCAGCTGGGCCACGAGGTTCGCGAGCTCGTCGGGCGCCGGGAGCGCCAGCAGCCGCCGCCAGAGCACCCAGAGCTCGGCCGCCTGCGTATCGCCATCGCCCGGGTGGCCGAGCGCCTCTTCGGCGCGCTCGAGGAGCTCGGCCGCCGGGGGCGTCTCGAGCACGCGGCGCGCCTCGGCCAGGGGAGCGGCACCGCTCACGGCGCCGAGGGCGAGCAGGCGGGCCGCGTCGCGGAGCACCGCCTCCGTCGCGGCGCCGCGCCCGCCGAGACCGAGGGCCGCACGCAGGAGCATCGCCCGACCGGCCCCCACGCGCAGCGCCTCGCGCTCGAGCGTGGCGGCGGGGGCGGTCGAGCCGGCGCGCAGCGCATCGCGCCCGACGAGCGCGGCATACTCGAACGCCGTGGCGACGGTGTTCGCCTCGCCGGGGTCGTCGAGCGCGCCACGCTGGGCCGCGTCGAGGAGCGCCTGGCGGCGGGCACCGGGGATGCTGGTCACCGCCCAGTGACGGTCGACCAGTTCGGCGCCGGTCGTGGGCGGCGCGAACGGGATGAGGGACGAGACGAGGGTCACGATGCGGGGCCCTCCGCGCGGCGGGAGACGACGGCGGCCGGTCCACCGTCGTAAGCGCTTGCCGCACAGAATCTTATAGCACTCGCACGGACGCCCGGCAACGGGCCCGGGCGTGAACCGGGGAGGGAGACAGGATCGTGGCCGTGGAACTGCAGACCGAGGGGGCGCGCGCCGGTGTGGCGAACGACCCGATGCTCGATGGACTGATGCGCGAGGCGCTCGGCGTGCCCGGCGCCGGTGCGGCGCTCCTGCATGCCTTCGCCGCGCAGTCGCGCGCGCTGCGCCTGGTGCTCGAGGCGGAGGCGCTCGGCGCCACCGAACTGCCGGCCGACGTGCGAACGCGACTCGAAGGCGCGGTGGCGCTCACGCCTCCGTGGCTCGGCTGACGCGCGCGTGACGATGACGGCGCGCGGCGCGCTGCGCGAGGCGCACGAGGCGACACATCACGTGCCGTCCCTCTTCGCGAACGGTTAGACTCCGCGCGTCGCGGCGACGCCGTCGCGCCGCTCCTTCGCCCGCGCATGCGCACCCGCCGCACGTGCGGGGCTCGTGTCCAGCCGTTTCCATGTCCGTGATCCTCGCCCTGCCCGAGTCGTCGGCCGCCCTGACCGATGCGACGTGGCCCGACATCGCCGCGCACTACGACGCCCTCGAGGCCGCAGCGCCGACCGCCGAGTCGGCGCGGGCCTGGCTCGCCGACTGGTCCCGGCTCGAGGAGCTGGTGAGCGAGGCCGGTGCGCTGGCGATGACGACCTACACCGGCAACACCGCCGACGCCGCCGCGGAAGCGCGCTACCTGCGCTTCGTCACCGAGATCCAGCCGCAGGCCGAGGCGCGCCAGGTGGCGCTCGCGCGGCTCCTGCTCGCGACCGGCATCGACGATGCATCGCTCGCGCAGCTGCTGCGCGAATTCCGCGGCACGGTGGCGATCTTCCGCGAGGCGAACATCGCGCGGCAGTCGCAGGTGGAGGAGCTCTCGGCGGCGTACCAGAAGCTCACCGGTGGGCTGTCGGTGGAGTGGGACGCCACGACGCGGCTGACGATCCCGCAGCTCCTGCCGTACCTGGAGCGCGAGGAGCGCGAGGTGCGCGAGCGCGCCTTCCGCCTGGGGGCGGAAGCGTATCTCTCGCGGCGCGACGAGCTGGCCGACCTCTTCGATCGCATGTACGCGCTGCGCCAGGCGATCGCGCACGAGGCGGGCTTCCCCGACTACCAGGCGTACGCCTTCGCGGCCAAGCATCGCCACGACTACACGCCCGACGACGTGGCACGCTTCCACGACGCGGTGGCCGAGGTGGTCGTGCCGGCGATGGCGCGCGTGCACGCGGCGCGTCGCGCGCAGCTCGGCCTCGACACGCTGCGCCCGTGGGACCTGGCCGTCGACCCGGACGGGCTGCCGCCGCTGCGGCCGTTCGCGGACGCCCGCGACTTCACGGCCGCGAGCGCGCGCATCTTCCACGCGCTCGACCGCGACCTGGGCGGCTTCTTCGACGACATGGCGCGCGACGGGCTGCTGGACCTCGAGAGCCGCCCCGGCAAGGCGCCCGGCGGCTACTGCACCACGTTCGCGGTGCGGAAGCAGCCGTACATCTTCATGAACGCCGTCGGCGTGAGCGACGACGTGACGACGCTCCTGCACGAGGCGGGGCACTGCTTCCACGCCTACCTCGCGTCGCACCAGCCCGTGGTCTGGCAGCGCGGCACGGGGAGCGAGGCGGCCGAGCTGGCGAGCATGAGCATGGAGCTGCTCGCCGCGCCGCTGCTCGCGGCGCCGACCGGCTTCTACTCGGACGACGAGGCGCGCCGCGCGCGCATCGCGCATCTCGAGGACGTGCTCTCGGCGCTCCCGCACATCGCGAGCGTCGACGCCTTCCAGCGCTGGATCTACACGAGCGGCGAGGGGCACGATCGCGAGAGCGCACGGCGCGCTGGTACCGGCAGCTGCACATCTTCGAGCTCCCGTTCTACTACATCGAGTACGGCATCGCGCAGCTCGGCGCGCTGCAGGTGTGGGAGCGGAGCCGGCGCGATCCGGCCGGCGCGCTGGCGGGCTACAAGTCGGCGCTCGCGCTGGGCGGCACGCGTCCGCTCCCCGAGCTCTACGCGGCGGCCGGGGCGCGGCTCGTCTTCGATGCCGACGGGATGCGCCCGCTGATCGCGCTCGTCGAGGAGACGCTCGCGTCGCTGCGCGCCGGGTCGTGAGCGCCGGCGCGGGCATGTGCGCCGCGTGCGCGCATGCCCGCGGGCGCGCGACACCGGACGTCCGGTCATGAACGTCGCAGCGCCGCCAGCGCGCGACGCCTACGCGTCGTTCCGCATCCCCGCCTTCCGCGCCTTCATCGCGAGCCTGCTCGCGATGACGCTCGCGCTGCAGATCCAGGGCGTGGTGGTGGCGTGGCAGGTCTATGCGCTCACGCGCGATCCGCTCTCGCTCGGCCTGGTGGGGCTCGCGGAGGCGCTCCCGTTCCTCGCCGCGGCGCTCCCGGCGGGGCAGTGGGCCGATCGGCATGATCGTCGCGCGATCGCCACCGGATCGATCGCCGTGCTGGTGGTGTGCGCGGTGGTGCTGCTGCTGCTCACCGCCACGGGCGCGCTCACGCCGCAGGCCGGGGGGACGGCACCGCGCACGCTGGTCTGGCTCGTCTACGCGGTGCTCGGCGTGAGCGGCGTGGCGCGTGCGGTGCTGCAGCCGGCGCGACAGGCGCTGGCGGCGGAGCTGGTGCCGGTGTCGCTGTACACGAACGCGGTGACGTGGCGCAGCACCACGTGGCAGGGCGGGTCGGTGGC
>JALOPO010000222.1 GCA_025453855.1 Gemmatimonadaceae bacterium | reverse complement strand
GCACACATCAACGGAGATGCGTATGCAGCCCTGCTCCCGCGCCGTCCCCGCTGCTCGGGCGGCCTGCCACCTGCTGCTCGCGCTCGCAGTCGGCCCGATCAGCGCCTGTGCCACGCTGCGGGCCACCAGTTCCGAGGTGGCGGTGCAGCGTGCGCGGCGCAGCGTGTGTGGCCCGCCCGGTTCGCCGACCGACGCCGGGTGCACCGTGCGAGGGGTCGAGCGGGTCGGGCGAGCGCAGCGCGTGCCGATCGATCGCCAGCCGCCCGCCGGCAACGACCTCGTGCGCGGGGACCAGGTCAAGGTCTCGCATCGCGACAGCGTCGTTCGTGGGACGCCGTAAGTCGGGCGTGGCGTCCCTGCTGCCTAACGCCATTCGAGAGTTCTGGCGCAAGAGGGCGTAGCTGACGCTCGCGAGGGCGCACTCGGCCTCGCGTGGTAGGTCGTGCAGTGGACGAAGACGACCGCTCGTGGGGCGCTGCCGTGACGACCTCGGCGCGGTCTCGCCCGGATCCCTCCGTGGCGGCCACACACCATTGCGAGTTCGCAGCCCGGCGGCTGGTCTCAGAGGTACAGCGGCGGCAGCACCGCCTGGTGCCCACTCAAATGCGACGGAGATGCGCGGCTCCGAGGAGCCGGCTCCAGTGAGACGGCCGGGCTGACCAGACGGGGCCACTTCGGGGGCTTTGGGCGACGCAGCGGCGTGCCCTTGCAGGTGCCGTGGAAGGCGTCCTGCTTCCTGCGGACGTAGTAGACGATGCGCGCGAGTTCCTTGGCGACGACCGCGCGGGCGACGACGGGCGACTTGCGGCGCGCGAGCCGCTGGTAGAAGGCGCGGATCGCGGGGAAGTACTGGATCGCGCGCACGGCCGCGTGGCTAAAGGCGAGCTTCAGATACCGGTTGCCGTCCTTCGTACGCCGGTGCCGCGTTTTCCCACCCGAGTTGCCGGCGCCGGGCACGAGGCGGCAGTCACTGACGAAGTCGCGCGCGCTCGGGACGCGCTGGATGCCGTCGACCTCGAGCCAGATGGTGAAGGCGATCACGCGACCGATGCCCGGGATCCAGAGCCGCCGCTGCACGTCGGGCGTCGGGATCAGCACCGGATTGAGCTGCGCCGCGAGCGCCGTGGACTGCTCGCCGACGAGGGTGAGCTGCGCGTGGAGCAGCCGGACGCGGAGCTGCACGAGCTCGGGCAGAGCCGTGGGCACCGTCACGTTGTACTGCGCGAGCAGGCCGGTGATCGTGTTCTTCACCCGCACCTGCTGGCGGACGAGTTGGAGTCGGGCGCGCAGCAGGTCGCGCGCCTCGCGCCACTCGGGACTGACCATGTGAGCCTCCGGGACCAGGTCGCCGCGGAGCAGCGGGGCCAGGGTTGCCGCGTCGACGGCGTCGGTCTTCACCGTGGCGTCGCTGATCGCCTTCACATGCTTCGCGTGCGCGAGCCGGACGTCAACGCCCTGGGCGGTCAGGAGGTCGCGGAGCCAATACCAGTTGGAGGTGGACTCGACGACCGCGCGCTGGGCGGCCGGACCGCCGGGCAGGGCGGCGAAGTAGGCGGTGATCGCGTCGCGCTTGGTCGGCAGCGGCACGTCGCGCACGGGGCGACCATCGGGGTCGACGGTGCGGATGGCGAGGGTGCGCTTGTGCAGGTCGAGGCCGGAGTGCAGCATGGCGAGGTCTCCTGGCGAGCGGATGCCGAACGGTACGGCCGTTCAGTACTCTCGCGAAGGCGTTGCCGTTGACGAGTATGCGGGGACGGTCCAGCGCGGCCGCGAAGTCCGTCGTAGGCCAGCACCAGCGTGCACCCACACGTCGCAGCCGAACTCGGGCGTTCGGCGGCTCCGGGCGGCCGGTGTATCTTCCTGGTTCCTCCATGCTGGAGCCCGCCCATGAACCTGACGCTCGAGCTCGACCGCGAGGAAGACGGCCGGTTCATCGCCGGGGTGCCGGACCTGCCCGGCGTACTCGCCTACGGCAGCACCGAGGGCGAGGCGACGGCGCGCGCGCAGGCGCTCGCGCTGCGGGTGCTGGCGGACCGGTTGGAGCACGGCGAGCCGGTGCCGAACCTGCTCCCGCTCGACTTCCGCGCCGCGTCGTGACGGCGGCGCGTTCGGCGGCTCGCGCGGCGCATCGGCGGCGAGCGTCTGGCCGGCGTCGAAGGCGCGCCGGGTGCTGGCCGCGCTCCTGCGACTCGGCTGGACGGTCAAGCGCGAGACGGGCTCGCACAAGACGCTCGCCCGCGCAGGGTGGCCGGACGTGCGCAGGGTGGCCGGACGTGGTGTTCGCGTTCCACGATGGCGACGAGATCGGCCCGCGGATGCTCGCGCGCATCGCCCGGCAGACGGGGCTCCGGCCCGACGATCTGTAGCCGCGCCTCGTCGCCGCCGAACGAGGCGTTGCAGCTGGCAAAGCGCACCGACCATCAGTGTAGGAGAGAGTGCGGTGAGGTGCGCTTTGCAGCTGGACTTGGGGCGTTCGGCCGGGGGTGAGAGCAGGAACCGCAGCGCCTAAGAACCTCGACCAATCCAGCGACCGTCTGAGACATGGACCGCCGCCACACCTTCAAGACGACTGGGGCCGCCACCGCCGCTTCATGATTCCCGATCAGGAGCCTTATGGAACTCAGCAACACCTCGCCTACTACCTTTGATGCCGTCGTCGTCGGCGGCGGTCCCGCGGGACTCAGCGCCGCTCTCGTCTTGGGGCGGGCTCGGCGCCGGACGCTCCTCGCCCACGCCGGCCCCATGCGAAACGCCCCGGCGGATGCGGCGCATTATGTGTTCACCCGCGACGGGACGCCGCCGAAAGACCTCTTGCAGATCGGCCTCGCCCAACTCGAACCGTACGGCGTTGTGGTCGAGAACAAGATCGTCACCGACGCTGCAGCAATAGGGCACAGCTTTGTGCTCACGCTCGGGAACGGTCGCCGAGTTGAATCCCGGCGGGTCGTCCTCGCAATCGGCGTCGAGGACATCCTGCCGGACGTGGAGGGGATGCGCGAACTGTGGGGTGGCGGCGTGTTCCACTGTCCGTACTGCCACGGGTGGGAGGTTCGAAACAGACCGCTTGCGGCCTACGGTAAGGGCGACCTCGGCCTGGCACTCGTCACGCTGCTTCTTGGGTGGACGCGGGACGTCGTGCTGTTCACCGACGGCCCCGCCGGGCTGTCCGACTCGCAGCGCGCTCAGCTGGCGCGTCACGGAGTGCCGGTGCGGGAAGAGCGAATTGAGCGGCTGGTCGGCGACGGCCGGCACCTTCGCGAGGTTATCCTGTCGGGCGGTGAGACAATTGCTCGTGGCGGAATGCTCATCCGCCCGCCTCAACGGCTCCGCTCCGACCTCGCTCACCGGCTCGGATGCCCGCTACGAGAAGACGGACGAGTCGAGGCCGACGAGTTCGGGAAGACGCCGATTGCAGGCGTGTTCGTCGCGGGCGATGCGGGGCCGGGGATGCAATCGGTTGGCGCGGCGGCTGCGAGTGGGGCGACGGCGGCGGCGTTCCTCAACCACGGGCTCTTGGAAGAGGAGTTCGCGTAGCGACCGACTGACGACCCGGCCGTATGGCCCGTCGCTGCAGGGGACGGAACGCCAGGCATGCTTGTGCGTGAGAGGAAGGTAAATCGCCTGGCTTTCCGCGCCCGAGCTTGAGCGTTGAGCGGCGCCTGTGCCCCTTTGTTCGCACCGGTCAGCGCCTTGCCGGCGCCGGGCCGGCGCGACATTTCCTTTCATCCCAGCGGAGCTCCCCCGTGTCCGACACTCCCATCCCGGCTCCGTCTGCGTTCCCGTACGCGACGCACCTGGACGTCATGTTCCCGGCGCTCGCAAAGGTCGATCTCGACCCGGTCATCGCCGGCGTGCGCGACCGGTGGTACAACCAGACCCTGGCCCGGGTGAACGAGTCGGTCGTGCGGCTCGGCGTGATGCAGGGTGAGTACCACTGGCACAAGCACGACGCCGACGACGAGTTCTTCTACGTCGTGGACGGGCGCTTCTTGATCGACCTGGAGCGCGGCGCCGACGGCGTGACCCCGGGCCGCGTGGTCGAGCTGACGCCGCGTCAGGGATTCGTGGTTCCTAAGGGAGTAGTACACCGGACGCGGGCGCCGGAGCGGACAGTCATCCTGATGATCGAGACCGCGGCCATCGTCCCGACGGGTACGTGAGCGCGCGTGTCCGGTGGCGACCGGGAAGGCGCCGCCCGCGCGCCGCCTAATGTGGCGTTGCAGTTGAGAAGTAAAGAACGACGGGGCAGCGCGCCCGCGGCGCTCCTCACACGCCATCGCCCGTGCGCCTGGACGACTCGCAAGTGAACTTGGGCGTCAGGCGCCGCGCCTCAGGCTGTTTCCGCGATTCCGTCTTGGACGACCCATGCCCTACGTAAACGTTCAGATCACCAAAGGCGCAACTCGGCAGCAGAAGGCCGAGATCGTCAAGGACATCACGGACTCGCTGGTTCGAGTTCTCGGCAAGAAGCCAGAGCACACTCATATCGTCATCCAAGAGATTGCAGACGAGAACTGGGGTTACTCGGGCATGCTCACCGACGACTGGAAGGCTGCGCAGTCCAAGAAATGACTTTGCACTTGACAGTTCGCTCAAGCGGACCAATCAGTCGCTTCGCGATTGATCTGGCCGCCTGTTGACTCGGCCATCGTTTAGTCGACATTCTGCGTGCATGGCGTTCTCGTCGTGCATCCCGCATCCCGACGCGCGCACGCTGGCCCCGGCTGCGCAAGCCGAGAAGCGCCGAATCGCCGTCGCCATGCGCAAGGACGGCGCGAGCTTCGTCGAGATCGGCCGCACGCTTGGCGTCCACTACATGACCGTGTCGAAGTGGTGGGACGCGTTCCGGGCGGGTGGCGTGGACGCGTTGGCCCCGCGGAAACGGGGGCCGGCGGTCGGCGCGCATCGGCGGCTGACGCCCCGGCAGGAGCAGGCGATCCACCGGGCGATCACGGATACGACGCCGGGTCAGTTGAAGCTGCCCTTCGCCTTGTGGACGCGCGCGGCCATCGTCGAGCTGATCGAACGAGAGTTCGGCATTGCGCTCCCCGTGCGTACGATGGGGCACTATCTGCAGCGGTGGGGCTTCACGGCGCAGAAGCCGATCAAGCGCGCGTACGAGCAGCAGCCCGAGGCCATCGCCGCATGGCTCAAGACGGCGTACCCGCGCATCCAGCGGCAGGCCGTCGCCGAGGGCGCGGCGATCTACTGGGGGGACGAGACGAGCTCGAGCCCCAGCGATCCGCGCGGCCACGGGTTCGCGCCGCGCGGACGGACGCCGGTGCGGCCGATCCTGTCGCAACGGAAGTCCGTCAGCTTCCTGTCGGCGATCAGCAACCAGGGCACGCTGCGCTTCCTCGTGTTGAAGCAGGCCATCGACGCCCAGACGCTCATTCGCTTCCTGCGGCGGCTCTGTCGTGACGCCGGGCGCAAGGTGTTTCTGATCCTCGACAACCGCAACGTGCACAAGGCGCGCGAGGTCCGCGCGTGGGTCGCCGCACACGCCGACGCGATTGCCCTGTTCTGCCTGCCGCCCGACTCACCCGAACTCAATCCGGACGAGTATCTGAACGGGGATCTCAAGCTGCGCGTCGCCAAGCGCGCGCCGGCCCGCGATCGCGCCGCGTTGCTGCATACGGCGACCTCGCGCCTGCGGTCGTTGCAGCGCCGGCCGACGACGGTCAAGCCGTTCTTCCAGCATCCGCGCGTGCGCTACGCCGCGTGATGTTGGCTAAACGATGGCCGGAGTAGTAGGTACACCTCGTCAGAGACACATACGGTGACACTCGGCCAAATTCTCCGATGGGCATTTGTCGCGACGCTTATGTGCCCGGGCGTGGTGCGAGCGCAACGTTCGACGGGAGCGACGCTCGACAGCATCGTCTACCGCACGCTGCTCTACGAGCTGTGTCGAGACAGCGATGGCTGTGCGCCGCTGGCACAGAAGACAATCCCTGGGCGCGCGAATCTCTCAGGCTATCTCGCCCGTGAGCTCGCCCCGCTTCGGCTCGAGCTCGATAGCGCGCAGATCGTTAGTGCGGATCGAGCGTCGGCGACCGCGCCGCTGCTGAGCGACGTCTTGTTGCCGAACGCTCAGTGTGGCGGGTTGGCACGGCCCCCGGTTCTCGTGTTTCGCGGTGGCGGACCGACGTGCCAACCAGCAGACGAGACGGTCTCTCGGGAGCTTGCGTTCTCGGCGGTGCTGTACAACCGCGACCGCACAGCGGCGCTCGTATTCGTCAGCCTGTGGTGCGGCCTCATGTGCGGTCACATGAGTTACTACGCGCTGCAGCAGACCTCTGCGGGTCGGTGGGCTGTCGTGCACCGCATCCTGCTCGCCTCTTCGTAGCCTGCGGCGGGCGACAACGGGAACAAGCGGGAACTGCCCCCCGGAATCCGGGCCAGGTGGTCGGTTGGGAATGACTCCGCGGGCGCGCGGAGGAGGTGCCATGCAGCGCACCCGGTACACCGAGACCCAGCTCGTCGGCATTCTGCACGAGGCCGGCGGCGGGACGCCGACCCGGGAAGTCTGCCGGCGCCTCGGCGTCACTCGTCGACTCCGTGCGCCTTCCCTGTGGCATGACCTGAGCGGCAGCCAGCCCCCGGGGCGGTCGTAC
>JALOPO010000221.1 GCA_025453855.1 Gemmatimonadaceae bacterium | reverse complement strand
GGCATGCCTCCCCACATGCCGCGCTGGTTCAGGCGACGATGCATCGCCGTCCTGTTGCTCGCGCTCGCGGCACGCGCACTGCCAGCGCAGCAGCTCCGCGTCGTGCTCACCGATTCCGCCTCGTCGGCGCGCGTGATCGGCGCGATCGTGACGGTCCTCGACGGCAACGGGGTTCCGGTGGCGGAGCGCCTCAGCGACGCGGCCGGCTCGCTGGCGGTGCGCCTGCCGGGACCGGACAGCTATCGTGTGCGCGTGCGGCGCATCGGGCGCGCACCGGTGCTCTCGGCCCCACGACGCATCGACGCCGACGAGACGGCGGTCGTGGAGCTCACGCTCGCCTCGGCGCGACGCACGCTGCCGACAGCCACCGTGACGGCCGATGCGGGTGCGGTGTGCGGGCGGTCGCCCGATCCCGACGATCGCGTGGGCGTGCTCTGGGACCAGGTGACGACCGCGCTGCGCTCCGCCGTGCTGGCGCGCGAGGACAGCGTGGCCTCGCCGATGCTGCGCGTGCGCGAGTTCGTGCGGACGATCGGACAGGCGGGGAACGTCGTCGACGCCGTGCTCACCAGCGACGAACGGCGACGCGGGCGTGCCTTTACGGCGGCCAGCGCCGATTCGCTGGCGCGCCACGGGTTCGTCCGACGCGGGAGCGACGGCGGCTTCGTCTTCCACGCACCCGATGAAGCGGTGCTCGTGAGCGCGGCGTTCGCACGCACGCACTGCTTCTCGGCGCCGGCATCCGACTCCGGCTCCGCCTTCGTGGAGCTGCGCTTCCGTCCCGCCCCCGGGGTGCGGCGCCCCGACGTGATGGGCTCGATCTGGATCGACTCCGCGTCGGGCGAGCCGCGACGCATCGAGTACCGCTACGTCGTGCCGAAGCGCTTCCTTCCCGCGCCGGCGACGGGCGCCGGTGGGTCCGTGGAGCTGATGCGGCTCGTCAACGAGACGTGGGTCGTGAGTCACTGGCTGATCCGCATGCCGCTGTGGGGCGAGACCGACAGCGGCACGCGCGTGATCGTCGCCGGGTGGCGCGAGGTGCTCGGCGAGGCGCTCCCGGTCGACGAGCGACTCATCCGCCCGGCCGATCTCCCCGAGGCGCGTGGCGTCGCCCTCCAACTCACGGTGGAGGACGACGCCGGGCAGCCGGCGGTCGGGGCACTCGTCTCGCTCGACGCCGGCGATTCCTTCACGCGCACCGACACGCTCGGTCGCGCGCGGCTGATCGTCGTCGACACCGGGACGTTCGCGATCCACGTGCGCCGCATGGGACTCGCCCCGCTCGACACGGCACTCGCGCTGCTGCAGTACGGCACCGATGCCCGCACCGTGCGGCTGCGCCGAGTGCAGACGCTGGCGAGCGTGAACATCGCAGCCGCCGGACCGCTGGTGAACGTCGGCTTCCATCGCCGGCGCCAGGTGGGAATGGGCTACTTCATGGACATCACGCAGCTCCGCCAGCGTGCCGCGATGAATGCGCTGCAACTGCTGCAGAACTTTCCGCAGCTCGAGCTCTACACGGTGCCGATGACGAACGACAGCGTCCCACGCCGGCTCGATCCCGAGATCGCGGCGCTGTGGGTGCCCGGACTCGTCTTCCCGATCGTGCGCACCAACACGAACCTGCGGGGCGAAGGCGGCTGGTGCGTCCCGCTCATCCTCATCGATGATCGCCTCACGTCGCCGCTGGAGCTGCGCGCGCTCCGCTCCGACGAGATCATCGCCTTCGAGTACTACCCGCGACGGACGACGGTCCCGGCCGAGTACCGGCGCAGCCGCTTCGGCGACGAGTGCGGCGCGATCCTGCTCTGGACGGCGCAGCTCTCACGATGAGGCCGAAGCGCGGCGGGGCAGAGCGCACCCCGCCGCCCGCTGTCGGCCGCCCCGTGCGTCAGTCGCCGAGCGCCGCCTGCGCCGCCGCCAGCCGCGCGATGGGCACGCGGAACGGGGAGCAACTCACGTAGTCGAGCCCCGTGCGGTGGCAGAAGGCGATGCTCTTCGGCTCGCCGCCATGCTCGCCACAGATGCCGGCCTTGAGCCCGGGGCGCGTGCGACGTCCGGAATCCATGGCGATGCGGATCAGCTTCCCCACGCCGTTCTGGTCGAGCACCTGGAACGGATCGTCGGGGAAGATCCCCATCTCCACGTACTGCGGGAGGAAGCGCCCCGCGTCGTCGCGGGAGAGGCCGAGCGCGGTCTGCGTGAGGTCGTTGGTGCCGAACGAGAAGTACTGCGCGACGTGCGCGATCTCGGCCGCGGTCAGCGCCGCGCGCGGGAGCTCGATCATCGTGCCGATCTGGTAGGGGATCGGCTCGTCCATTGCGCCGAGCACCTGGTGCGCACACTCCTCGATGATCGCGCGCTGGTGCTCGAGCTCCCTGGCCGTCGCGACCAGCGGGACCATGATCTCGGGACGCACGTCGATCCCGCGACGACGGGCGCGCACCGCGGCCTCGAAGATGGCGCGCGCCTGCATCTCGGTGATCTCGGGGAATGTGACGAGGAGTCGTGCGCCGCGATGGCCAAGCATCGGGTTCGTCTCGCGCAGCCCCTCGACGATCCGGTTGATCTCCTCGCGGCCGAGGCCGAGCTGGCGCGCGAGCATCTTGGTCTCCTCGCCGCCGTGCGGGAGGAACTCGTGCAGCGGCGGATCGAGGAGGCGGATGTTGACGGGGAAGCCGTTCATGGCCTCGAAGATCCCCTCGAAGTCTGAGCGCTGCATGGGGAGGAGCTTCTGCAGCGCGCGACGCCGTCCGCCCTCGTCACGCGCGACGATCATCTCGCGCACGGCGGTGATGCGATCGCCCTCGAAGAACATGTGCTCGGTGCGGCAGAGCCCGATTCCCTCGGCACCGAAGGCGCGCGCCAGGCGCGCGTCCTTGGGTGTGTCGGCATTGGCGCGCACGCGCAGCCGTCGCACCTCGTCGGCCCACGAGACGAGAGGATGCGGTCGAAGGCGCGGTAGGTGGGCGCCTTCTCGGCGCGCACGGTGCCGCTCAGCACGCGCAGCACCTCGCTCGGCACGGTGGGGAGGTCCCCCTCGTAGACCGTGCCGCTCGCGCCGTCGACGGTGAGCCAGTCGCCCTCCTTCACCGCGTGGTCGCCGACGGTGAAGCGACGCGCCTCGGCGTCGACCTGCATCGCCTTCACGCCGACCACCGCGCACTTCCCCATGCCGCGGCAGACGACGGCCGCGTGGCTCGTCATCCCGCCGCGCGCGGTGAGCACCGCGCGCGCGGCGACCATCCCGTGGAAGTCCTCGGGCGTCGTCTCGTCGCGCACCAGGATCACGTTCTCGCCGCGCGCCGCGCGCTGCTCGGCGGTGTCGGCGTCGAAGACGGCGATACCGCTGCATGCGCCGGGACTCGCCGGGAGCCCCTTGCAGAGAACGGGCGAGCGGATCGTGCCGTCGATCACGGGGTGCAGGAGCTGGTCGAGCGAGTTGGCGCCGACGCGCTGGATCGCCTCCTGCGGCGAGATGAGCCCCTCGTCGACCATGTCGCAGGCGATGCGCACGGCGGCGGCGGCGGTGCGCTTGCCGGAACGCGTCTGCAGGAGGTAGAGCTTCCCGCGCTCGACGGTGAACTCGAGGTCCTGCATGTCGCGGAAGTGGCGCTCGAGCCGCTCCTGCGTGGCCATGAGCTCCACGTAGGCGGCCGGGAGGTCGTGCGCCATCTGCGCGATGTCGAGTGGCGTGCGGATCCCGGCGACCACGTCCTCGCCCTGCGCGTTGACGAGGAACTCGCCGTAGAACTTGCGCTCGCCGGTGCTCGGGTCGCGCGTGAAGGCGACGCCGGTGCCGCTGTCGTCGCCGAGGTTGCCGAAGACCATGCTCACGATGTTCACCGCCGTCCCGACGTCGTCGGGGATCCCGTTCACGCGGCGGTAGTCGTTGGCCTTCTTGAGCGTCCAGCTCTTCCAGACCGCCTCGACCGCGCCCCAGAGCTGCACTGCGGGATCGAGCGGGAACTCGATGCCCGTCGCGTGCTTGACGAGCAGCTTGTACTCGTCGACCAGGACGCGCAGCGCCTGCTCGCCAAGCTCCGAGTCGAGCTCCACGCCCTCGGTGAGGCGCTTGGCCTCGAGCAGGTGCTCGAACTTCTGCACCGGGACCCCCATCACCACGTCGCCGTACATCTGCAGGAAGCGACGGTAGCTGTCGAAGGCGAAGCGCGCATTGCCGCTGGCGCGGGCGAGCCCCTCCACCGTGCGGTCGTTGAGGCCGAGGTTGAGGATCGTCTCCATCATCCCCGGCATCGAGACCGGTGCCCCCGAGCGCACCGAGACGAGCAGCGGATTGTCGGGATCCCCGAACTTCTTCCCCGTGGCCTCCTCGAGCCGCTTGAGGTTGCGCGACACCTCCTCGACGAGCTCCCCGGGGTACCGCGCCTCACGCAGGTACTGCGCGCACAGCTCGCAGGCGATGGTGAAGCCGGGCGGGACCGGGACGCCGATGTTGGTCATCTCGGCGAGGTTCGCGCCCTTGCCGCCAAGGACGCTCTTCATCTCGCGGGTGCCATCGGCCTGGCCGTTCCCGAAGAAGTAGACGAAGCGGCGGTCGGTCGCGGTGAGCATGCGGGACGGGTGGGAAGTGGGGTGGGGGGTGACGGAGCCGTTCCGTCCGGTGCCGAACGCGAAACGGCGCCCGGGTGTTGCCGGGCACGGGCAGGAGCCGTGCCGGGCGACGTCCGGGCGCCGTGCGGGCGCGGGGCCGGGGCGCGTCAGCAGCGCGCGAGGACTCCGTCGACGGCGTCGGAGGGGGGCGGGGTGGGGTAGTCGCCCGAGAAGCAGGCGTGGCAGAAGCCCTCGGGGCCGCCCGGCACCGCGGCCAGCATCCCCTCGATCGTGAGGTAGCCGAGGGTGTCGACGCCGAGGTTCTTCGCGATCTCCTCGACGGTCATGTTGGCGGCGATGAGCTCGGAGCGGCGTGGCGTGTCGATGCCGTACCAGCAGGGACCGGTCACCGGTGCCGAGCTGACGCGCATGTGCACCTCGCGCGCGCCCGCCGCGCGCACCATCGTCACCAGGCCGCGGGTGGTCGTGCCGCGGACGATCGAATCGTCGATCATGACCACGCTCCTGCCGGCGAGCACCTCGCGGACCGCGTTGTACTTCACCTTCACCTTCGCGTCGCGTCCGGCCTGCGTGGGGTTGATGAAGGTGCGGCCGATGTAGTGGTTGCGGATCAGCGCGAGCTCGAGCGGGAGTCCGCTCTCCTCGGCGTAGCCGAGCGCGGCGGCGTTGCTCGAGTCGGGGACGGCGAAGACGAGTTCCGCGCCCGGCGCGGGCTGCTCGCGCGCGAGCTGCCGGCCGAGCGCGCGACGGGCGCGGTCGACGCTGTGGCCGAAGACCTGGCTGTCGGGGCGCGCGAAGTAGACGTGCTCGAAGACGCACTTGCGGAGCGACTGCGGCGCCATGGCCTGCAGCACGCGCAGCTCGCCGTCCTCGATGGCGATGATCTCGCCGGGCTGCACCTCGCGCAGGAGCGTGGCGCCCACGATGTCGAGCGCGCAGGTCTCGCTGGCGGCGATGATCGCCTCGCCGAGGCGGCCGAGGACGAGCGGCCGCCAGCCGCGCGGGTCGCGCGCCACGAGGAGCGTGTCGTTGATCGTCACCACCAGCGAGTACGCCCCCTCCACACCGGCGAGCGCGTCGGCGAGGCGCTGCGCGGGGTCGGTGGCGTGCGACCGGGCGAGGCGATGGAGGAGCACCTCGCTGTCCATGGTGGAGCTGAAGATGGCGCCGTCGGCCTCGAGCTCGGCGCGCAGCTCGGGGGCGTTGGTGAGATTGCCGTTGTGCGCCAGCCCGATGCTCCCGCCGCGGAAGCGCGCCATGATCGGCTGCGCGTTCTCGATGGTGCTCGAGCCGGCGGTGCTGTAGCGCGTGTGGCCGATGGCCACGTGGCCGGTGAGCGGCTTGAGCGCGCTCGACGGAATGGCCTCGGAGACGAGCCCCATGGCGCGCATGGGGTGCGCCGCGCCATCGGCCTCGATGCTCATGATGCCGGCCGACTCCTGCCCGCGATGCTGGAGCGCGTACAGCCCGAGGTGCGTGAGCACCGCCGCATCGGGGTGGCCGTAGACGCCGAAGATGCCGCACATGGTGGGTGTTCTCCTCAGGCGGCCGCGGTGGCGGCGCGCGTCATGAGCATCGGGATCGCATCGTGGAACGCCGCGGCGAGCGGCGCCAGCGGCGACTCGAGTGTGGTACCCCCGAGCGACAGCACGAGCACGGGGTCGGCGCGCACCGTGCCCACGCGCCGCGCCGGCACGCCGTGGCGGGCGGCCACCGCGAGTACGCGGTCGGGCTCCGCGGTGCTGAGCAGCACGCGCCCCTGCGACTCGCCGAAGAAGGCGCTCCGCATCGGCAGCGCGAGGTCGTCGATGCGCACCTCGGCGCCACACATCGCGTCGCGGTCGGCGACGCAGCACTCGGCCAGCGCGACGGCGAGCCCGCCCTCGCTGCAGTCGTGCGCGCTGCGCACCACGCCGCTCCCGATCGCCTCGACGAGCGTCTCGACGAGGCGCCGCTCGCCCTCGAGGTCGACCGACGGCGGGGCGCCGATCGTGAGGCCGTGCACACGCGACAGGTACTCGCTCCCGCCCAGCTCGTCCTTCGTCTCGCCGAGCAGGATGATGGCGTCGCCGGGGGTGGTGAAGGTCATGCGAGTGGCATGCGCCACGTCGTCGATGAGCCCCACCATGCCGACCGTCGGCGTGGGGAAGACGGCGCCCTGCGGATTCTCGTTGTAGAGCGAGACGTTGCCGCCGGTGACCGGCGTGCCGAGCGCGCGGCAGGCGTCGCCCATGCCGTGCACCGCCTCGCGGAACTGGAAGAAGACGTCCGGCTTCTTCGGGTTGCCGAAGTTCAGGTTGTTCGTGATCGCGAGCGGGCGCGCGCCGGTGCAGGCCACGTTGCGCGCGGCCTCGGCGACGGCGATGCGCGCCCCCGTGCGCGGGTCGAGATAGACGTAGAGCCGCACGATGGCCGCGTCGGCGGCGCCGGGGCCGGCGACGGTGCTGGTGCGCACCTGCGAGTCGTACTGCCGCGTGATCCAGCGCTTGCTCGCCACCGTCGGCGAGGAGAGGAGCTGCGCGAGCGTCCACGCGGGATCGGCCTCCTCGGCGCGTGGCGCGACGGCGTGCGGATCGCGCGCGCGCAGCGCGACGATCGCCGCGCTCTCGCGCGCCTCGGGATGGTACTGCGCGCTCTCGCGCGCCTCGGGATGGTACTGCGGACAGTCGGTGACGAGGCGCGTCCCGGGGAACTCGGCCACCACGCGATCGCCTTCCATCACGCGATAGACCGGCTCGGCGATCACCTCGCCGATGACTTCGGCCTCGAGGTGCCACCTGTGCAGGATCGCCTGCACGGCGGCCTCGTGTCCCTGCTTCGCGACCACCAGCATGCGCTCCTGGCTCTCGCTGAGCAGGATCTCGTAGGGGGTCATGCCGGGCTCGCGCACCGGGACCTTCGTCACGTCGATCACGACGCCCACGTCGCCGCGCTCGGCCATCTCGGCGCTCGAGCTGGTGAGCCCCGCCGCTCCCATGTCCTGGATGGCGACGATGTGGCCACTCCGGATGAGCTCGAGCGACGCCTCGAGGAGGAGCTTCTCGGTGAACGGGTCGCCGACCTGCACGCGCGGCCGCTTGGCCTCGTTTTCCTCGCTCAGGTCCTCGCTCGCGAAGCTCGCACCGTGGATCCCGTCACGCCCGGTGCGCGCGCCGACGGCGAGGATCGGGTTGCCGATCCCCTGCGCCTTTGCCGTGATGAGCTCCTCCTCCCGCATGAGCCCCACGCACATCGCGTTCACGAGCGGGTTCCCCTCGTACGACGCGTCGAACATCACGTCGCCGGCGACGGTCGGCACGCCGACGCAGTTGCCGTAGTCGCCGATCCCCTTCACGACGCCGGCCAGCAGCCAGCGCACGCGCGCCGACTCCGGGTTGCCGAAGCGCAGCGAGTTGAGCATCGCGATCGGGCGCGCGCCCATCGTGAAGACGTCGCGCAGGATCCCGCCCACGCCGGTGGCGGCACCCTGGTACGGCTCCACCGCCGACGGATGGTTGTGGCTCTCGATCTTGAAGGCGACGGCGAGCCCGTCGCCGACGCTGATCACCCCCGCGTTCTCGCCCGGCCCCTGCAGCACGTGCGGTGCCTGCGTGGGGAGCGTCTTCAGCACCGGGCGCGAGTGCTTGTACGAGCAGTGCTCGCTCCAGAGCGCGGAGACGATGCCGAGCTCCGTGAAGGTCGGCGTGCGCCCGAGCATCGCGACGAGCTTCTCGTACTCGAACGGCGTGATCCCGTGCTCGGCGACGAGCGCCGGCGTGATCTCGGGATCGCCGGGGCGCGGTGCGACGGGGGAAGGGACGGCGGCTGCGGTCACGATGGGATCCCGGAGGCGAAGACGTGGGCGACGGTCACGCGCCCACGCGGGCGAGCAGCGACTGGAAGAGCGGCAGCCCGTCGGCGGAGCCGAGGAGCGGCTCGACGGCACGTTCGGGGTGCGGCATCATGCCGAGCACGTTGCCGGCGGCGTTGGTGATGCCGGCGATGTTGCGTGCCGCGCCGTTCGGGTTGGCGTCGTCCGTCGCGTGGCCGGCCGCGTCCACGTAGCGGAACGCGACACGCCCCTCGCCCTCGAGCTGGTCGAGCGTCGCCTCGTCGGCCACGAAGCGCCCCTCGCCGTGCGCGATCGGGATGCGCAGCAGCTGGCCGGGGGCGTACGCATCGAGGAAGATCGGGGCGTTGGTGCCATCGACGCGCAGGTGGACCCAGTCGCAGACGAACTTGCTCGACGCGTTGCGCATCAGCGCACCGGGGAGGAGGTGCGCCTCGCAGAGCACCTGGAAGCCGTTGCAGAAGCCGACCACCGGCGCGCCGCGCTCGGCGTGCGCGATCACCTCGCGCATGATCGGGCTGAAGCGCGCGATCGCGCCGGCGCGCAGCGCATCGCCGTACGAGAAGCCGCCGGGGAGGATGACGACGTCGGCGCCCTGCAGGTCGTGGTCGGCGTGCCAGAGGCTCACCGCGCGCTCGCCGAGCACGTCGATCACCGCGTGCCAGGCATCGACGTCGCAGTTGGAGCCCGGGAAGGTGACGACTCCGAAGGTGAGCGACACGTCAGCCCCCCGCCACGGCGGCGATCTCGTAGTCCTCGGTCACCGGATTGGCGAGGAGCTTGTCGCACATCGCGGTCGCTTGCGCGCGCGCGGCCTCGGCCGACTCGCCATCGACCTCGAGGACGATGTGCCGCCCGATGCGTGCGTCGGCGACCGTCGCGAAACCGAGCGCGTGGAGCGCGTCGGCCACGGCCTTGCCCTGCGGATCGAGGAGCCCCTTGCGCGGGACGATGTGGATGCTGACGGAGAAGCGGGGCATGGGGCTCGCGAGTGGGGCGCGGAGGTCAGGCGGAGGGCGGGGTGCCGGGGCGGTCGTCGCGGCGACGCCGGCGCTTGTGGCGTCGCGACGTGTTGCCCGGAACGACGGTGAGCGCGTCGGAGGCGGCCACCGCGCGATCACCATCGGCGAGCACGCGGGCCGCAGCGGGCGCGGGCTTGTCGAGCAGCGACTGCAGGAAGGTGCCGACGAGGCCGACGAGCACGTAGGTGATCCCCGCCGGGAAGAAGAACTCGCGCGGCAGGAAGATCGCTCCCAGGAGGCAGCCGATCACGGTGAGCGAGCCGAGGATCCCCTTCCAGTCGCGGAAGCCGGTGCGCGGGAAGGCGGGATAGCGGACGTTGCTGACCATGAGCAGCGAGAGGCCGATCATGAGGTACTTCACCAGCTCGTGCCACGGCAGGTCGCCGATCGCGGTCTGGTTGTAGAGCGGCGTCTGCGAGAACCAGTGGTAGGTCGCGAGCGTGCCGCCGGCGGCAGGGCTGGGCAGCCCCACGAAGTAGCTCTTCTTCTCCCCCGCCTGCGTGATGTTGAAGCGGGCGAGGCGGAGCACGGCGCAGGCCGCGAAGAGGAAGACGAGCACCCATGCCCACCCCTCGTGCGAGAGGACGGCGAAGTAGGTGATCATCGCCGGCGCGAGGCCGAACGAGATGGCGTCGACGAGCGAGTCGAGCTGCTCGCCGAACTCGCTCCCGCTGTTGGTCGCGCGCGCCACGCGCCCGTCGAGCATGTCGCAGACGCCGCCGCAGACCACGAAGAGCACCGCGCGCCCGTACTCGCCGCGCGACGCGCTGATCATCGCGAAGATGCCGAAGAAGAGGTTCCCGAGCGTCAGCCCGCCCGGGAAGAGCACGACCGCGCGCCGCATCCCGCGCCGCTCGGCCACGTCGGCGGCACGCGTCGTGGCGCGTGCCACCACCGGTCGCGAGGAACGGGGCGGGGGGAGCGGCGTCATGCCTTCGGGAGCTCCGCGAGCACCGTGGTCCCGGCGACCGCCTGGTCGCCCAGGCGCACCTTCACCACGCTGTCGGTCGGGACGAAGACGTCGACGCGCGAGCCGAAGCGGATGAGGCCGAAGCGCGCCGCCTGCTCGGCCTGGTCGCCGAGGTTCGAGTAGGCGATGATGCGGCGGGCGATGAGCCCCGCGATCTGCCGCGTGAGGATGCGATGCCGCGCGGTGCGGATCCCCACCGACACGTGCTCGTTCTCGAGCGACGACTTCTCCGTCACCGCGTTCAGGAACTTGCCCGGCGAGTGGTGCACGTGCTCGACGATGCCGGCGACGGGATACCGGTTCACGTGCACCGAGAAGATGTTCATGAAGATCGAGATGCGCGTCGTGCGCCCGAGCACGTACGTCGGCTCGTCGACCTCGGTGATCATCACCACCTTGCCGTCGGCCGGCGAGATGACGACGCCCTCGCCGCGCGGGCCGCTGCGCTCCGGGTCGCGGAAGAACCAGGCGACCCAGAGGGCGACGACGAGCAGCAGGAAGCCGAGCAGCCAGAGCGCCCAGCTCCGTCGCCAGACGGCGGCGCCAAGGACCGCCGCGGCGAGCGCGGCGCTGAGCGCCATGAACGGATAGCCTTCGCGGGCGAAGCTCATCGGAACGAGTCGGGATCGAGAGAGAGGCCGGTCAGCCGGCGATAGGCGTCGAGGTAGCGCGCGCTGGTTGCCGCCACGACGGCCTGTGGCAGCGTCGGGGGCGGCGCCTCGCCGTTCCAGCGCCCGGCGCGCCGTTCGGCGTCGAGCCAGTCGCGGAGCGGCTGCTTGTCGAAGCTGGGCTGCGGGCCGCCCGGCGCGTACGCGTCGCCGGGCCAGAAGCGCGACGAGTCGGGGGTGAGCACCTCGTCGCAGAGCGTGATCCGCCCGTCGACGACGCCGAACTCGAACTTGGTGTCGGCGATGATGATGCCGCGCTCGCGCGCCCAGGCGCGCCCATGCTCGTACACGAGGCGCGTGAGGCGTTCCAGCTCGGCGGCGTTCGCGTCACCGACGATGCCGCGCATGCGCGCGATCGTGATGTTCTCGTCGTGCCCCGTCTCGGCCTTGGTGGCCGGCGTGAAGATCGGCGCCGGGAAGGCATCGCTCTCGCGCAGCCCGGCGGGGAGCGGCTCGCCGGCCATGGTGCCGTGTGCGGCGTACTCCTTCCACGCCGAGCCGCTGATGTA
>JALOPO010000220.1 GCA_025453855.1 Gemmatimonadaceae bacterium | reverse complement strand
ATGGGCCGGCGATCTCCGGATCGTTGCAACCCCCGCGCGATCCGTGGACGGGGGCGTGGTGAGGAGCTGAGCCGCTGGCGGGCGACGACCGCTCGGTCGTTCCCGTCAGGCTGGGCGCAAGATAGCCGGTTACGGCGCCGACCGTCCGCGCTCGCCGACGCCGGCGCGTGCGCTCGGGCCCGAACACCCACGGGACACGGCCCTGCGGTGACGCCCGAACAGCGATGGGACACGGCCTCGCGGTCACGGTGGACGGCGCACGGCTGGACAGGCACGGCGTCCCGGCGCGCGTCCGGTCGTCCGGTGCCTGGAGAGGGCAGGGGCCATGACCAATGACGACGACTCGATGCAAAGGAGTACGCCTCCGCGAGGGCGCACGTGCCGCCATCCGTGCGGGGCAGCCGTGGCGCCCCTGCCGTGCGCCGTCCACCGTGCCCCGCAGGGCCGTGTCCGACGGCTGTTCGCGACGCCGAGGAGCGAGCACGCCGACGCCATCGGACCGGCGCTAGGTTGCGCGCATGCCCGACGACGTCGTCTCCCTCGCGATGCAGCTCATGGCCGTCCCCTCGGTCTCGGGGGACGAGGCGCGCGTGATCGACCTGGCCGAGCGGCTGCTGCGCGATCTTGGCTGGGGGGTGCGCCGGATCCCGGTGGCGCCCGGCGGGCGCGACTGCCTGCTCGCGTACGGCGATCGTCCGCCCGAGGTGGTGTTCAGCACGCATCTCGACATCGTCCCGCCCTGGAGCCCGCCGCGGCTCGACGAGCGCTGGCTGCACGGGCGTGGCGCGTGCGATGCCAAGGGGATCGCGGCGGCGATGATCTGCGCCGCCACCGCGCTCCGGGCGCAGGGCGTCGCGGCCGGCGTGCTGCTCGTCATCGGCGAGGAGACGACGCATGACGGCGCGCGCGCCGCCAATCGGCTGCCGAACAGCTGCCGCGTGCTGATCAACGGCGAGCCCACCGAGTCGAGGCTCGCCATCGGCACCAAGGGCGCCCTCCGCTGCGCGCTCACGGTGCACGGGCGCGCCGCGCACTCCGCCTATCCGCACCTCGGCGAGAGCGCGACGATGAAGCTCGTGCGGCTCCTCGCGGAGCTCGACACGCTCGCGCTCCCGGTGCATCCGCAGCTCGGCCCCACCACGATCAACGTCGGGGCACTGGCCGGCGGGGTGGCCGACAACGTGATGGCCCCCGAGGCGACCGCGCGGCTCATGGTGCGCCTCGTCACGCCGGCCGACGAGACGATCGCCGTGCTGCGCCGGTGGATCGGCGACCGCGCCACGCTCACCGTCGAGACGACGATCCCCGCCGTCCTCCTCGGCACCGTCGACGGCTTCGACACCGAGGTGATGGCCTACGCCACCGACGTGCCCGAGCTGTCGAACTGGGGAACGCCGTACCTCTTCGGCCCCGGCACGATCCACGTCGCGCACACCGACGAGGAGCGGATCGCGCTCGACGAGCTGCGCGCGGCGGTGGGTGCGTACGAGCGGCTGGCGGTGGCGGCGCTGGCGAAGGAGCGGGCGGCGGTCGCGGCGCACGGCTGAGTCGCGGGCGCGCGGCGGACGCGCCGACCACCGTGGCGCGCGCACGACGCCACGCGCACGACGCGACGCGCACGGCGTCCGCGCACTACGCCACGCGCCGCGCCACGATCGCCCCGGTGGGGCACTGCGAGACGAAGTCCGCGTCGGCCGGGCTCCAGTCGAAGACCGCGCGCTTCGGGATCGCCTTGCCCCCCTCGTCGCGCTCCATCGCGTGCGGCGCGAGCGCCACGCACATCCCGCAGCCGGTGCAGCGCTCGCGCACCACCTCCACCTGTACCGGGCGCCGCGGCCAGATGCCGCGTCCCGCATGCAGCGCGTGCTGCAGGTCCGGCAGCGCTTCCTGCGCCGCCTGCTCGCCGGCCGCGATGAGCGTCGGGATCTTGTCGAAGTTGAACCAGCCGTACTGGCTCACGCGCGGCCGGATGAGCAGCATCGGCGGCCCGTCCCACTCGCGCAGCGGCCACCCCTGGAGCGTGCGCATCATGAGCGTCGCCGAGCGCATGAAGATCGACCCCAGGCCGGCGGTGAGGATGTCGCTCGCGAGCTGGATCTCGCTGTTGCCGACGTCCACCGCCACGAGCAGGTCCACGCCCTGCGCCGCGAAGGTCACCGGGAGATTGTCGCACGTCCCGCCATCCACGCACGTGCGCCCGTTCACCTTGCCCGGCGGGAAGAAGCCGGGGAGCGCGCAGCTCGCATACACCGCCTCGCGCAACGGCGCATCGGTGAAGCCGGGGCTCCCCCACGCCACCTGCACGCCGCGCTCGAGGTCGACCGTGTTCACGAGCAGCGGCATGCGCAGCTCGTCGAAGCGCGCCGGCGGCACCACGCCCGCGATCAGCGCCGCCAGCGGCTCGGGGGCGTAGAAGCTCGGTGCCCGCAGCCCGGCCCGCGCGATCGCCGCCGTGTTCACGCGAAAGAGCTGCTTGCGCGTGAGCGCCAGCGCGCGCTGCTCCATGAGCGCCAGCGGCGTCCCGGCCGCGTACGCCGTGGCCACCAGCGCCCCGATGCTCGACCCGGCGACCATCGTCGGGCGGAGCCCGAGCCGCTCGAGCACCGCCAGCACGCCGAGGTGCGCGAACCCCTTCAGCCCGCCGCCGCCAAGCACGAGGCCGATCCGGGGCGGTGGGGCGGCGCTCATCGCAGGGTCTCCAGGGGGCATCAGGGGGCTCGTCTGCAGCATAGCGCCGTGCACGACCGTGGTGGAGGGCGGCGCGCCCGGCGTAGCTTGGCGACATGCGGCTGCTCTTCGTCGAGGACGACGCCCGCCTCGCGGCGGCGGTCACGCGCGCGCTGCGCGAGGCGGGCTTCGCGGTCGATCACGCGCCGCTGGTGGCGGAGGCCGATCGCCTCGCCCGGCGCGTCGACTACGACGCCATCGTCCTCGACGTGCGCCTCCCCGACGGCGACGGCTTCGCGCTCTGCCGCACGCTCCGCGCACGCGGCGTGACCGCCCGCATCCTCATGGCCACCGCCCGCGATGGCGTCGACGATCGCGTCGCCGGCCTCGATCTCGGCGCCGACGACTACATCGTCAAGCCGTACGCCACCAGCGAACTCGTGGCCCGCCTGCGCGCGCTCCTGCGCCGCCCGAGCGAGACGGTGCCCGTGGTGCTGCGGGTCGGCGACCTGGCGCTCGACACCGCCACGCGCCGCGCGCGTCGTGGCCCGCGCGCCATCGAGCTCACCGCCAAGGAGTACGCGGTGCTCGAGGTCCTGCTGCGCCGCGCCGGGCAGGTGGTCACCCGCGACGAGCTCGCGCGGCGTGCCTGGGACGACAACTTCGATCCGTTCAGCAACGTCGTCGACGTCTACATCGCGCGGCTGCGCCGCAAGCTCGAGGCGCCCGGCGAGTCGGCGCTCCTGCACACCGAGCGCGGGGCGGGCTACCGGCTGGAGGGGGCGGCGTGACCACGCGCGGACTCGGCATCCGGCTGCGCCTCACCGCCTGGTACGCCGGGGCGCTGGCGCTCGGCGTGGTCGTCACCGCGCTCGCCGGCCGCACCGTCACGCGCCGCCTCCTCGACGCGCAGTTCGCCGCCTCGCTCGCCGGGAGCGCGCAGCTCGCGAGCCGCTTCTTCCGCGCCGAGGTGGCCGAGTACCGCACCGTGGAGGCGACGCTCGCGCACCTCGGCAGCGAATTCGTCTTCCCCGACCGCCACATCGACTTCCGCCGCCCCGACGGCACGCACTTCGTCCTGCCGGGGCGCCCGCCGCATGCGCGCCCGCCGCTCGCGCCGCCGATCCGCGACACGCTCGTGGCACTCGATCCCGATCTCGCCCCCGGCTGGACGGTGCACGTCGACGGGAGCGCGGCCGCGCACCTCGCGCTCGTGCGGCAGATCGACCTCGCGCTGCTGGTCGCGGTGCCGCTGCTCGCGCTCATGGGCGCCGCCGGCGGCTGGTGGCTCACCGGGCGCACGCTGCGCCCCGTGCGCGCGATGGCCGACGCCGCGGAGCGCATCACCACCACCACGCGCGGCGACCGGCTGCCGATCGCCAACCCGCGCGACGAGCTGGGACGCCTCGGCGGCACCGTGAACGCGCTCCTCGATCGCCTCGATGGCGCGCTCTCGCAGCAGCGGCGCTTCCTCGCCGACGCCGCGCACGAGCTGCGCACGCCGCTGGCGCGCATGCGTGCCACGCTCGATCACCTCCCCGCCTCCTGCTCGCGCGCGCCGACGCGGCGCCGGTGCAGCTCGCGCTCACGCCGATGTACCTCGACGACGTGGTGCTCGAGGCGCTCCCGGCGTGGCGCACCGCGGCGCTCCGCGCGCGCGTGTCGCTCGACGTCGGCGCGATGGAGGAGGCACCGGCGCGCCTCGACGCGCCGCACATCGCGCGACTCCTCGGCGTGCTCGTCGACAACGCGATCCGCTACACGCCACCCGGCGGACGCGTGCGCGTCTCGGTGCTCGGCGGCGAGGCGGCGACGCTCGTCGTCGAGGACGACGGCATCGGCATCCCGCCTGACGAACGGACGCTCGTCACGGCGCGCTTCTTCCGTGGGGCGCAGGCGCGCGTGCACGCGCCCGACGGGAGCGGCCTCGGGCTCGCCATCGCGCAGTGGATCGTGGCGCAGCACGGCGGGACGCTCGTCATCGAGCCGGGGCTGGCGGCGGCGGACCGCGTGGGGACGCGCGTACGCGCCGTCTTGGCGGCGGTGGCGTCCACGCCCGCGAGCGTGGCGTAGTGCCGCCGGCACGGGCGGTGGCCGCGCCGCTCGCGT
>JALOPO010000219.1 GCA_025453855.1 Gemmatimonadaceae bacterium | reverse complement strand
GCGATGCACGCGTGCGCGGCGCGTCAGCTCACGGCGACAGGCGCTCGATCACCCATCCCGCCGCCAGCTGCTCGTAGCGCACGCGATCGTGCAGTCGGCTCGGCCGCCCCTGCCAGAACTCGATCGCGTGCGGCGTCACGACATACCCGCCCCAGTGCGGTGGCAGCGGCGGTGGCGCATCGGCGAAGCGCGACTCGGCCTCGCGCACACGCGCCTCGAGTTCGTCGCGATCGGCGAGCACGCTGCTCTGCGTGCTCGCCCACGCGCCGATGCGGCTGCCGAGCGGGCGAGAATGGTAGTAGGCCGCGTTCTCGTCGGGCGACAGCGGCGTGACGGTGCCACGGATGCGCACCTGCCGCTCGAGCGGCTGCCAGAAGAAGACGAGGGCGGCGCGCGGGTGCGCGGCGAGGTCGAGCCCCTTCTGCGAGCGGTAGTCGGTGAAGAAGGTGAAGCCGCGCGCATCGACCCCCTTGAGGAGGACGATGCGCGCGTCGGGGGTGCCGTCGTCGCGCACCGTGGCGAGCGTCATCGCGTTCGGCTCCGGCACCTGCGCGGCGAGTGCCTCCTCGAACCAGGTGGTGAACTGCGCGATCGGGTCGGTGGCGACGTCGCGCACGTCGAGCGCGTGGCGCGCGTACTCCTGGCGCAGGTCGGCGATGCGGCTCATGCGTGGCGATGGCGTGGCGTGTGGGTGACCGGTGCGCCGCGCCGTCAGGCGTGCGCACGCGCGACGAACGCCTCGACGCCGGCCGCGCGTGCCGACTCGCGCAGCACCGCGCGATCGTGCACGTCGTCGATCGGCGCGAGCGTCGCGACGGGCCGGTCGAGCATCGCCGCGAGCGTCGTGCGGAGCGTCGCGGCCTGCTCGTCGTCCCAGCTGGCGTGCCGGTCGCCGTGCGCCGCCCCCCGTCGCTGCTCGGCGGGCACGAGCACCACGCCGGCGAACGCCACGTCACGCGCGGCCGCGAGTGCGGCCAGTGCGCGCGCCTGCCCGATCGCGGTCGCGCCCACGGGGACGATCGCCACCACCGCGAGCTGCCAGCGCGCGGCGAGGTCGAGGAGCGCGAGCGACGGCGTGATCGGCTCGAGCGGGCCGACGGCGTCGACGACCACGAGCAGCGAGCGCCCATCCACGAGCGCGGTGCGTGCGCGATCGAGCGTGGCGCCGTGCGGCAGGATCCCCGCGTCCTGCGCGGCGAGGAGCGGCCCCGCGTCGGCGTCGAAGCGGAGCGGCGTGACGAGGCGCGGGTCGTCGAGATGCCCCGCCGCCCAGCGCAGCAGCGCGCCGGCGCTCCCCGGTGCGCAGGCGTCAGGGATGCCGCACTCCACCGGGACCATCGCCGCCACGTTGGCACCGGTGGTGATCGCCGCCGCGACGATCGCCGCGCCAGCCACCGCGGTCCCCATGTCGGGGACGAGCGCGGTCACGAGGAGCCCGGGCGGGGCGGAGTGGCCGACGTCGGTCATGGCGGGAAGGTCGACGGAACGCGGCGTCGACGCCAGCGTCGCCGGACCGTGCCGCGCACAGAACGACGCGACCCCGCGCGCCGGGTCGGCGCGCGGGGTCGCATGCAGCGGTACGGTGTGCGGCGGCGCGCGCTCAGTGCGCCGCGCCACCCGCTGCCGGCGCCGCGGCGGCGCCCGCCGGCCGCTTCACCATGTTGCTGTTCCCGTGCTCGAGCGCCCCCTTGGCGCGGAACATCGGGTCCATCGGGTGGCGGTACGTGGTCTTGTGGATGTACCACGCCCCGCACCACAGCGCGACCGCGAGCGCGGTCGTGAGGATGGCCGCCGGCCACCCCTGCGCGTTGTTGTTCACGGGGACGTGCCGTCCCTGAGTCGTGCTGGCCATCGATCGCGGCTCCTGCCGAGTCGGACGCTGGTGGCCCGGGGACCATCCACGGGCAACCGAGAAGCTAACGGGCGAGGCAAGGCGCGGGTGCCCCGTGCGAACGGGCGCGGAGCGTCACCGCGCGGCACCCGTGGCCATCGGCGCGGTGCCGAGCGCCCGCTCGATCGCCGCCCGCGCCGCCGCGCCGCCCTTCGGAATCGCACCGACCTGGCGCCAGAGCAGGCAACCATCGGCGCTCACCAGCCACGACTCGGGGACGCCGAGCGCGAAATAGCGCGTGCGGATCGCATCGGCCGGATCGAGCCCCACGGCAAAGCGCACGTCGCGCTCGGTGATGAAGGGGCGCACCTGCGCCGCGCCATCCTCGTCGATGCTCACCGCCAGCACGCGCAGTCCGCGCGATGCGTAGGCCGCGTGGAGCGCCGCGAGCTCGGGGAACTCCTCGCGGCACGGCCCGCACCAGGTCGCCCACACGTTGACGAGCGTGAGCGGCTGGCGTCCCTCGCCCACGCGCGCCGTGTCGCCGGCGAGCGTGGGCACGGCGAACGCGGGCACCGGCTCGCCGACCGCGAGCGGCCGGAACGCGTCGGCCTCGCGCGCGGCGGTGCAGCCGGCGAGCGCCAGCAGCGCCACCGTCGCCAGCGGGTGCCATGCGCGCCGCACGGCGCGCAGACCGGCGCGCAACATCCGCGCGATCACTGGAGCGCTCCCGTGCGCAGCATCACGCGCGTCTCGCCCACGCGCGGCAACGGCATGCGCGCCGCCGGATCCTTCATGTTCGGCCGCGCGTGCTCGGCGTGCGCCGCCGCCACCGCGCTCTGCTCGGCCCACACGAGCGTGAGCGCGCGCGCGTGCACGCCGAGCACCGGGAACTGCGCCGCGACCTGCGGATCGCTCGCCGTCACCGCGTCGCCGAAGGTGGCGCCGCCGTCGCGCGAGGTGCGCACGACGACACGCGGGAGCTTGACCGTGCCGTCGTCCCACGCCACCACCACCGCGCCGCCGTCACCGAGGGCGAGCTGCGCGTGCGCCGGGCGCGACGCCGAGGCGACGCCCATCGCCACCGGTGCCGCGAAGCTGCGGCCGCGATCGCGCGACTGCGCGTACCACACACCCGCGCGCCCGTCCTTCCCCGTCCACCACGTGGCGTGCAGCGTGCCGTCGGCGTCGACGGCGAGCGCGGGGCCGGCGTGCGGGCAGCCGTCGTAGACCCAGCCGTCGGCGTGCACGCGCACCGGCGCGCTCCACGTGCCACCGCCGTCCGTGCTGCGTGCGACGACGATGTCGCGCACGCTCCCCGGGAGCACGCTGCGCCAGGCGAGGTAGAGCGTGCCGTCGGCGCCGCTGGCGAGTGCGGTGCGGCAGCAGGGGCAGCTCTCGCCCATGTCCACGCGCACGTTGCGCCCCCAGGTCGCGCCGCCGTCGTCGGAGCGCGCGATGTAGGCGGCGCTCTTCCCGTGTCGCCCGTCGAGCCACGCGGCATAGAGCCGGCCGTCGGCCGCGGCGTGCAGCGCGTGGAAGTTGTAGCTCGCGAAGAGCGCGCTGTCGGCGACCGTCACCGGCGCGCCCCAGGTGCGCCCGCCGTCGGTGCTCCGTGCGAAGCGGAGCGCGCTCGCCGGGAAGCGCCGGCCCGGCACGAGCTTCCCCACCGCGTAGAGCGCACCGAGCGACCCGTCGCGCGCCCATGCGAGCTTGGGCGGCGCCTCGCCGTGCGGCTCGATCGGCCCCAGCGAGTCGGCGAGCACGCCGATCGCGCCGCTGTCGCCGACCTGCACGTGCAGCACGCCCTGGTCGCCGCCTCCCTCGGCGCTCACCCAGGCCGTGGCGCGCACGCCGTCGCCCCGCAACGCCACGATCGGCGCCGCCCCCACCGCGGTCGGCGCGCTCACCTCGCGCGGCGCGTCGAGTGCCACGCTCGCCCCGCCACCACACGCCGCCAGAACGAGCATCATCGTCGCCACCATCGTCCATCGCATCAGCATCGTGGTGCTCCCGCCGGTTCGATTCGTGTACGAGCCTTCGTGTGCGTTCCGGTACTGCAGGCCGCGATCATGCGATGGGACGTGATTGTGCACGAGGCAATGCGCACTCGCGCCCCGCATGGACCGGGACGCATACGCGTTGGTCGAACTGACACCATCCGTCTCCGTCCTCCGGTCGTCCCCGTTCCTCCGCTTTCCATGCAGTTCGCCGGCACTGCCGGAAGAGCGGAGGAACGGGGACGACCGGAGGACGCAGACTGCTGGTGCCGCGTGCGGGATCGATTGGAATGGCTGGAGACACGCACGCTGTGTCATGGTGGTGCACGAAAGGGGCGCATGCGACGGCTCGGCCGGGGCTCGCACCAACTCCGTCATCGCGTTCCCTCGCGATCCCATCGCATCATCGCGACCCGGCAGTGCAGCGAGCCGCCATCCACCACGGATGCGGCACCTCACTGGATCGTCCACCGCAGCCCGGCGAAGGCGGTGCGCGGCGCGCCGGGGGTGTAGGTGAAGCGGTCGGTCGCGATGCGCTCCGCCGGGTTG
>JALOPO010000218.1 GCA_025453855.1 Gemmatimonadaceae bacterium | reverse complement strand
CGACTAGATTGCGGCCATGTCGCTCGCGCTCCGCTTCCTCGGCACCTCCGCCGCGCGCCCGACCGTGGAGCGGAACGTGACCAGCGTCGCGGTCGTGCGCGAGGGGGAGAGCTTCCTCTTCGACTGCGGCGAGGGGACGCAGCGCCAGATGATGCGCTACGGCGTGGGCTTCAGCGCCGACGACATCTTCTTCACCCACTTCCACACCGACCACCTCCTGGGGCTCGTCGGGCTCACGCGGACGCTCGCGCTGCAGGGGCGGACCGACCCGCTCCGCCTCTGGGGCCCGCCGGGCGCGACCCGGGTGCTGCGCAGCGCGGTCGGCTTCGGCGGGGACCGGCTCACCTTCCCCGTCGAGATCGGGGAGCGCGCCCCGGGCGAGGCGGTGGAGCGGCGCGACTACCGGATCGAGGCGGTCGCCGTCGACCACCGGGGCGCCGCGGCCGTCGGGTGGGCGCTGATCGAGAAGCCGCGCCTCGGCCGCTTCGACCCCGACCGCGCCCGCGCGCTCGGCATCCCCGAAGGGCCGCTCTGGGGACGGATCCACAAGGGCGAGGCGGTGACGCTTCCCGACGGCCGCGTGATCGAGCCGTCGGTGCTCGTCGGCGCGCCGCGACGCGGCCGGCGGCTGGTGATCTCCGGCGACACGCGCCCCACCGCCGCCATGGTCGCCGCGGCCGAGGGGGCCGACCTGCTCGTGCACGAGGCGACCTTCGGCGACGACGAGGCGGCGCGCGCGGTGGAGACGGGGCACAGCACCGCCGTCGAAGCCGCGGAGGTGGCGCACCGGGCGGGGGTGCATCGCCTCCTGCTCACGCACTTCAGCGCGCGCTACTCCCGTGACCCGAGCGAGCTGGTGACGCAGGCGCGGCGTGTCTTCGCCGCCACCGATGCGGCGCGCGACGGGCTCGAGATCGAGCTGCCGTACGAGCATCCGGCGCCGGCGCCGGTCTGAGCGCGCTGCCTGACGTTCCGTGCGCGGATGCAGTGTGCTGCACGCTGCTGCGTCGTTGCGCTTCGCGCGTGAACTGCCGGGCGCTGCGCGCCTGAGTTCAGGAGTAGGGGAGTTCAGGAGAAGTGCGTGGCGTGGACGGAGTACAGCGCGGCACCCGTGCCTTTCCCGGCAGTACTCCCCGAACTCCCCAACTCCTGAACTCAGGCGCGCAGCGCCCCGCAGTTGAGGCGCGCAGCGCCATTCAGCGCGCGAGATCCGGCGACTCGAGATCCTCGGGGCGTTCGAGGCCGGGGATGATGCGGAGCGCGGAGGCGGGTTCGTCGCCGGGGACCCAGCGGCGGACCTCGGCGTCATCGGGGTACCAGACGAGGCGTCCGGGAGCGCCGTCGATGACCGTGCGCCACTCGATGCGCGCGGTGCGCGGCGAGGGGCAGGTGGCGCCGAGCGGATGCAGCTCGCGGCGGAGCGCCTCGACGTCGGCGGCGCAGCGCTCGACGTGGCCGAGCGCGTCGCGCGCACCATCGGTGTCGCTGCCATCGTGGAGCGCGCGCAGCTCGTAGGCCTCCACCGCCTCGCGCCAGGCGCGCCAGGCGCGCTGCAGGTCGTGGGCGATCCGCGCCACGAGCGGGAGCATGCGCGTGGCGAGGGCCGGCGTGGTCTCGGGTTCGAGCGTGATGGCGGCAGGCTCGGACATCGACGTCACGCCTCGCGGCGTGCCTCGGCGGTGCGCTCCTCGAGGCGGCGCTGGCGACGTGCCTGCGCGGCCTGGTAGCGGCGTTCCTCCTCGGACGATCCGGGGACGATCTTCGGCACGTCGACCGGGCGGTTGTTGCGGTCGATGGCCACGAAGGTGAGGTAGCACGAGTTCGTGTGCCGCCGGCGCCCGGTGAGCATGTCCTCCGCCTCCACGCGCACGCCGATCTCCATGCTCGTGCGCCCCGCGAAGTTGCAGCTCGCCTTCATGATCACGAGGTCCCCGACGTGGATCGGCTCGCGGAAGTCGACGCGATCGATGGAGACGGTCACGCACGCCGAGCGCGCATGCCGGAAGGCGACGACCGCCGCCGTGGTGTCCATCATGGCGAGGATCGTGCCGCCGAAGACGTGGCCGAGGACGTTGGCGTCCTGCGGCATCATGAGTCGTGACGTCTCGTGCTGCGACTCGCTGATGGCGCGTCCCGGGCGGGAATCCGTGGGCTGGTTCACTGGGCGATGGCGACGGCGCGCCGCGGACGGCGACCGAGGGCGGAGGCGACGCGGAGTCGGCCGCGCGCCTGGCGCGGCCCGGCGCGCCGGACGGCGCGCACGTCGTCGGAATAATACCCCGCTTCGGCGAAGGCCCGTTCCAGCGCCGGACGCCATGCCGACTCGGGGACCGCGAGCGTGGACCCGAGCGGGATGAGGCGCCGCACCGGACCGGCCATGCGGAGGAGCGTCGCGCCGCCGGCGATGCGCACCGTGGCGACGCCCGCCGTGTCGTCGCGCGTCTCGAGTGCGAGCGCGCCGTGCCGCAGCTCGGCGCGGAGCGTGTCGGCACCGGTGCGCGGGAGCGTGGTGCGCACGCGTCCCCACCACGACGGCGCGGTGATGCGCTGCGCCGGGAGCACCCAGCGATGCGCGTCGTCGGCGTCGGGGGCGTGGGCGAGGAAGCGGATGGCGGCGCTGTCGTCGCGGGCGACGAGCACGAAGCCGTCGTCGTCGATCGCGAGCGCGCGCAGCACCGCGCTCGCACGCTCGGCGCCCGGCGCGGTGAGCTGCGCGGCATCGCGCGCGGCCCGCGCGAGCGTCGCACGTGCCTCGGCATGCTGCCGCGCCGCCTCGTCGTCGCCCACGAGCGCGGCGAGCGTCACCGGCGCGCGGGCATCGAGCGACAGCGTGAGCCAGCGCGAGTCGTGCTGCACCAACGAGTCGTCGCGCCAGCGGTCGACGTGCACCTCGATGCCCGCCAGCGGCCCGGTGACATCGAGCAGCGTGACGGTGGCGCTGGCGGCGTACGGCGCCCCCTCGCCCCCCTCCACCTCCTCCGGATCGATGGCGGGATCGTCGGGATGCGTGCGCGCGTAGGCGACCGCCTCGGCGCGCAGCACGGGCTCCTCGTAGACCAGTGCACTGTCGCCGCGCACGACGTCGCGCGACCAGAGCCGTCCCCACGAGAAGGTCGCCCCCTCGTGCTCGCGCGTGGCATCGGTGGCGAAGAGCTCGACCAGGCGCCCGCCGACATCGGCGATGACGAGCGGCGAGCGCTGCACGCGCGCACCGTCGGCGCCCGTGCGCACCCAGACGGTGCTGTCGTCGCTGACGAGCAGGAACTCGGCGGCCGGGAGCGCGCTCGCGGCCGGGCGGGCGCGCGCATCGCCGCAGCCGGCGAGCGTCGCGAATCCCAGCACGGCGGCGACCAGCGGCCGCGGCCCACGATGCCGGCGTCGACCCCTCAGAACGCCTCGCCGATGCCGACGTAGATCCCGGTCGCCGCGCGCCCGAACGCGAGATCGAGGCGCGCCGCGAGCCGCTCGGACGGGAAGAGGTACCAGCGGCCGCCGACGCCCGCGCTGGGGAGGACGCGCGCGTCGCCGAGCGCCCCGACCGACGAGGCCACGGTCCCGATGCCGCCCCACGCCGCGACGGCGAGGCGACGATGGACGTCGCGACGGAGCTCGAGCTGCGCGGCGGCGAGCGTCTGCTCGCGATAGCGCCCGCGTTCGTAGGCGCGCATGATCGACGAGGTGCCGATCGTCGGCAGCCGGTCGAACGGCGGCGTGCCGGCCATGTCGTCGAGCACGCCCTGCAGCGCGAGGCTCGTGCGCGCGCCGAGCGGGCGGTAGAGGCGCGCATCGAGGAGCGTGCGCGCGAAGGTGAACTGCGAGCCGAGCGCACGCCGCGATGGCGACCACTGCGCGGTGACCCAGTGCCCGCGTCGTGGCGCGTAGACGTTGTCGCGCGTGTCGGCGACGAGCGAGAGGTCGAGGGTGGCGACGGTGCCGCCGCGGCTCCCGGGGATCGTGTTCGTGACGAGCACGCCGTCGGGATCGAGGCGACGCATCCAGGTGCGCGCGAGTGCGTAGCCGGCGCCGACGTAGAGGCCGCGCTGCAGCCGCCGCTGCACGAGCAGCGAGCCGGTGATGGTGCGCGGGCGGTAGAACTCCTCGGCCGCCTCGGGACTCGACGCGCCGAAGCCGTAGAAGGCGAGCGGGAAGCGCGAGTACTCCACGTTGGTGTTCACGCGCCACGCGTCGTCGGCGAACCAGGCGTCGCGCTCGTACTCGAGCTGGATCTGTTGCCGGGTGGTGGCGCGGGCGAGGATCCGATCGGTAGTCGGGCGCGACGTGGCGCGCGCCCCCGCGGGGCGCGTGACGCGGATGAGCATCCCGCCCCCGCCGAACTGCACGCCGGTCTCGGGAGCCGAGCCGAGCACGGGGAGCGCGCGCCAGCGGCGCGGCGGCGGCCCGCTGTCGCCGGGCGCGCCGAGTGCAGCGCGGCGCAGGCGCCCCAGTCGCGAGGTGGCCGAGTCGGTGCGTGCGCTGTCGGTCCGCACGCTGTCGGCACGCACGCTGTCGGCACGCACGCTGTCGCCGATGGCGCGCACACGCGGCGCAGCCGCGCTGTCGGGACGCTGTGCCGCGAGCGTCGACGGCACCGCCGCGATCAGCAGCGCCGCGGGAACGGCACGAGCGCACGCGACGGCGGGCCTCACCCGCGCAGCTCGGTGCCGGCCCACCGCTCCACGAGGCGCACCGCCTCGACGTGGTCGGCCTCGTCGCCGAGTTCGTGGTGGGCGATGCGCATGAGGTCCGCGGCGAGCTGCAGCGTGGGGGCGGCCAGCTTCGCGTCGCGCGCGATGCCGGCGGCGATGCGC
>JALOPO010000009.1 GCA_025453855.1 Gemmatimonadaceae bacterium | reverse complement strand
CGACCACGCCACGCTCCAGCGCCGGCTCGCACGCGCGTCAGCGGAAGCCCGCCGTCTCGCTCGACCGCCGCTACCTCAGCGAGCCGCCGCGCGGAACACCAGCGTCGCCCAGTGCGTGTCCCAGTCGGCCCCGCTCCCCTGCGCGGCTTGCACCACATGGATCGTGCGCAGGGCCATGAGCCCCCCGCGGTCGAGCGGCGCCATCACCTGCCCCGCCGCATCGGTCCGCGGCGTCACCTGCCGCGCCGCCACCGCCTCCAACGCCGGCCACGTCGCCTGGTCGACGTGGACTCGGATCCCGGGGAGCGACGACCCACGGTAGCGGAGCACGACCGCCGCCGTGTCGCCCGCGCGCCACCGCGACGGGTCCGACGCCGGCACGAACTCGAGCGGGTGTCCCGCCTCACTGCGCCACGCGCGCGCGCCCTCGCCCACCTCGACGATGGTCTTCGCGTACTTGGCGTAGCGCCGCGTGACGCTGTCCCGCCCGGCGAGGAGCCCCTCACGGTCCACCCGCGCGAGCGCGTCAGGCGCGCCCTCGACGTCGAGATAGTGCCGGAACCCTGCCGCCGATTCGCGCACGCTCCGCGGATGCAGCTGCACGGCCACCACGTACTGACCGGGCGCCGCCGGCCGATGGCGGAGTCGCAACACCGACGGTCCCTGCCCGACGACACCGATCCGCTCACGACCCGCCGCCCCGATCACTTCCGCCGACGCGATGCGATCCGTCGTCACGGCCGACAGGCTCGCGGGGAAGTTGCTGCTCGTGCGCCCCTCGACCGTGAGCGTGCCGCCGCGCGCGAGCTGGAACGCATCGGGGACGAGCCAGAAGTCATGCGCGGTCGCGATGGCCGCCGCGCCGGCGACGAGAACGGCCGTGGTGCGGCCTAGGAGACGGGCGGGACGAGGCATGAATCGACGTGGCGAGGGAGGACTCGTGGGGCGCGCGGTCACGCGCCCGCCGGCATCGGCGGATCGCCGGCACGACGGGCACGCGAGGCGGTCTGCGAATGCCGCACCACCCACCGCGCCGCGCTGCCACGCCCCCGCCGCTCGAGGATCATGGTGCCGCGCCCGAGGGCGTCCACCGCGCGCCCGTTCATGTCGGCCTGCAGCGCGTAGCGGAACGTCACCCACGCCAGGTCACCCTGCACACGCGGCTCGATCTCGAAGGGCCGATAGCGGAAGTTCTTCATCTCCTTGAGCTCGGGCCCGAGGTGATGATCGCGATAGTCGGCCCACCCGCGGTTGATGCCGGCCCCTTCGACGATGGTCAGGCTGTCGCCGGCGTAGAGCGTGTCGAGCGCCGCGAGATCGCCGCGCTCGCCGGCGGCGAAGACGGCGCGCACCGTCGCCTCGGCCGCGCGGGCCTCCGCGCTGCGCGGTGCCTGGGCGTGCAGGAGCGGCGCGACGCCGAGAAGCGTGCCGGCCATGATGAGACGTGTGCGAACGTGCATGGGACTCTCGAGGGTGAGGGAACTGAGGGAGAACGATCAGGCGGTCGTGGTGACCGCCCCGCCCGGTGCCGCTGCCGGGCGCCGACGGCGACGGAGGGTCGGCGACGTCAGCGCGAAGAGCGTCATCCCCGACGCCACCGTGACGAGCCCGAACACCGAGAAGGCGCGCAGCAGCAGGTTGTTGAAGTCGTCGCGCCCCTCGTAGTCCATCGTGTGGAGCATCCAGAGGAAGTCGAACAGGCGCCACTTGTCGTTGCGGATGCGGAGCACCTGCCCCACTTCGGCCGGCACGTAGGCGGTCGCCCCCTCGCCGTCGCCGAAGCGCACCGCCCAGGCGGGGAGCGGCTGTTCACGGAACTCGTGGTGCGCCGAGACCGAGTCGGCGGTGAGGAGGCTCACGCGACTGACGGGCGCACTGCCGGCATACGCGGCCTGCGCGACGCGGACCGCCTCCTCGCGCGTGAGCGGGCCACGCGCGGCACCCGTGCGCGCGTCCACGAGCCGCCGGACGCGCCGCGTCCTCCCCTGCCCGTCGTCGACGGTCGCGACGACGCGGTACGTGGGCGCCCCCGCCACCATCGCGAGGTCGACGCTCACCACCGACGCCAGCGACTCGCGCGCACGGAGTGCGGCGACCGCCGCCGCCGCCGTGGTCGTCACGCCCGACACGTCGACTGCCGGCGCCGGCCGGATGAGGTGATCGCCGTGCACCTCGTCGAGATCGACCCACGAGAAGTACAGCCCTCCCACGGTCCAGAGGATGAACTGGATGCCGATCAGGAGCCCGAGCCAGCGGTGGATGCGGCGGGCACGGTACGTCAGGCTGGGCGAGCGCGTGGCGGTCATGAACGGGCGAGGCGAGCGGTCGGACGACGCGGGAAGCGGCGGACGAGCGGGCGGCAGCAGTCGACGCGGCCGGTGGGGAGTCTGGAACGCGAACGGACCGGGGAGCAGTGGTCAGAGCTGCAGGCGGCGGAGGAGCTGGGCGTTGATCGCCACGACGATGGTGCTCACCGACATGAGCACGGCCCCCATGGCGGGCGTGAGCACGATCCCCCACGGCGCGAGCACGCCCGCCGCCAGGGGGATGGCGACCACGTTGTAGCCGGTCGCCCACCAGAGGTTCTGGATCATCTTGCGGTACGAGGCGCGGCTCAGGCGGATCATGCGCGGCACGTCGCGGGGATCGCTCCGCACGAGCACGACGTCGCCTGCCTCCACCGCCACGCCCGTCCCGGCGCCGATGGCGACGCCGACGTCCGCTTGCACGAGCGCAGGCGCGTCGTTCACGCCGTCGCCGACCATCGCGACACGCTTGCCCTGCCGCTGCAGCGCGGCGATGTGCGCCGCCTTCTCCTCGGGGAGCACCTGCGCGAGCACGGTGTCGATGCCGAGCTCGCGCGCCACGCCTTCGGCGACGGCGGTCGCATCGCCCGTGAGCATCACCACCTCGATCCCTTCGGCGTGCAGTGCGCGCACGGCATCGGCCGACTCGGGCCGCACCGCGTCGGCGACGGCGAACGCCGCGCGCACCGTCGGCACTTCTGTCTCGTCCACGAGGTAGACGACGCCCTGCCCACGCGCGGCCGCCTCCTCGGCGAACACCGAGAGCACCGGCGACGGCTGCACGCCGAGCGCGGCGAGCAGGTTGGGCCCGCCTCCCGCGAGGCGACGCCCGTCGACCAAAGCGCGCACGCCACGTCCCGGGATCGCGGCGAAGTCGGACGAGGGCGCCGCCGTCACGCTGCGCGCCTCGGCACTCCGCACGATGGCTCGCGAGACGGGATGCTCGGCGTCGCGCTCGACGCCCGCCGCCAGCGCGAGCGCCGCCTCCTCGCTCACCGTCCCGTCGGTGCGCATCGCCACCACACGGTGCTCGCCGAGCGTGAGCGTCCCCGTCTTGTCGAAGACCACGGCCGTGAGCGAGCGCGCCTCCTCGAGGCCACGGCGGTCACGCACGAGCAGGCCCGCGCGCGCGCCGAGCGTCGTCGAGATCGCGAGCACGAGCGGGATCGCGAGGCCGAGCGCGTGCGGACAGGCGATGACGAGCGTGGTCACGAAGCGCTCGATGGCATAGGCGGCCGTCGCACCCGCGACGAGCCAGGCGACGAGCGTCGTCACGCCGGCGCCGAGCGCGATGAAGGTGAGCCAGTAGGCCGCACGATCCGCGAGCGCTTGCGCCCGCGAGCGGGACGCCTGGGCGTCTGCGACGAGGCGCATGATGCCGGCGAGCGCCGTCGCATCGCCGGTGCCGGTGACCTCGACGCGCAGTGCCCCGGTGCCGTTGATCGTGCCCGCGATGACGCCGACGCCCGGTGCCTTGGCCACCGGCGCCGACTCACCGGTGATCATCGACTCGTTCACCGTGCTGGTCCCGCTCCGCACCGTGCCGTCGGCCGGCACGCTCGCACCGGGACGGACGAGCAGCAGGTCGCCCCGGGCGAGGGCCCCGATGGGGACCGTCTCGAGCTGCTCCGCCGCCGCGTCACCCCGCACGCGCACCGCCGTGTCGGGGAGCAGACGGGCGAGTTCACCCAGCGCCCCCTGCGCCTGCGAGATCGAGCGCATCTCCAGCCAGTGGCCGAGCAGCATGATCGTCACCAGCGTCGCCAGCTCCTCCCAGAGCGGCATGCCGGGGAAGCCGAGCACGACGGCGACGCTGAAGACGAACGCCACGCTGATCGCGAGCGCGATCAGCGTCATCATGCCGGGGAGGCGCGCGCGCAGCTCGCGGACCGCGCCCCCCACGAACGGACGTCCCCCGACGACAAACGTCGCAGTGCCGAAGACCGCGGGAATCCAGGGTGCGCCGGGAACCCGCGGCGGGTGGACGCCGAGTGTCGTCGGCAGCATGTGGCCCCACACGAGCGTCGGCACCGTGAGCACGAGCGAGACCACGAACAGCCGGCGGAACATCTCGACGCTGTGCCCGGCATGCGCCCCGTGATCGGCGTGCGCCCCGGCATGTGCCGCGAGCCCGCCCGCCGCGGCGCTCGCGTGACCGCCCACATGGCCAGCGTCATGACCGCCATGCGACATGCCGTCACCGACCACCGCGGCAGTACGAGACGCCCCACTTGCCAGCTGGGCGTGATGCGCGTGACGTGCGTGATGCTCGTGCTGGGCCCCGCGGGTGGCCGGCGATGCGGGCGCGGCCGGCGGCGCCGGCGCCTCGTGGGCGTGCCCGTGACGGGAGTGCGACCGGTCGTCGTGTGGCATCGTCATCGTCCGTCCTCGGATTCGGCGGTGAGGGTGCGGTCGAGCGTCAGGGAGTGTCCGTGCCCATGGCGGCCGTCGCGTCGGCCGCGGCCTCGCGCGGCGTCGGTGTGGCGACCAGGACGGCGGTGACGAGCAGCAGCAGCGCCCCGAGCGCGAGCTCGCCGCGCACGCTGCGCCGCAGGAGGCGCACCGCTGGCTCGGCCGGCAGCCTCGGCCCGAGTCGACGCCAGTTGACGCCGCCGAGCGTGCCGATCAGGACCAGCAGCCCCGCCTTGGCGAGCACCAGCCGTCCGTACGTCGTGGACACGACCGCCCCGAGCGAACCGACATGATGCCATGCGAGCAGGCCGCCGCTCGCGACGAGGAGGAACGCGCCACCGAGCGCCAGCGGCGCGAAGGCCCGGACGGCGGCGGCGGTGTGCGCGGTGCCACGATGCGCAGGGGCCAGCGCCACGATGAGCAGCATGCCGAGCGCACCGAGCCACGCGCCCGCACCGACGGTGTGGAGCGCATCGGCCGCGAGCAGCAGCTGCGTGCGCTCCTCGCTCGCGACGGCGTGCCCGGATGCCGCGCTCGCGATGGCGAGCGCGATCACGACGGCGCCGCCGCCGAGTCGCGTGGAGAGCGCCGTGGCGCGCCGCGGCGACAGCAGCACGAGTGCGAGGACCGTCGCCGCAACCTGCCCGATCCATGCCCAGCCCCACGTCGTGTAGCGAAGCACGCTGCCGATGCTCGCGGGATCGAGGGCGCCCGCCGGCCCGTGCAGAGACGTCGACTGCGCGGCGAGCCTCGCCGCGGCGGCGGCCAGCAGCGCGACGGCGGCGAGGCGCCCGACCCGAACGACCCGAGCCGCGGTCATGTCGCCTTCGTCCCCGTCCACCCGTGGCACGACCACCACGAGCAGCGCGAAGGCGCCGATCAGCGGAAGTAGGGCGAGGTAGGTGCCCCAGCGCACGAGCACGTACGCCGGGGCTCCTGCGTCGAAGGTCGATGCCTCCGCTTCGGTGATGGTGTCGGCATCGGGCGCCGCGGCCGGCGTCCACGCTGGCGTGGCCCCCGCCGCGCGCGCCTCGACCATGAAGCGGACGGTGCCGGTCACCGGGTGTCCGTCGCGTCCCGCGATGCGCCACTCGACGCGCCAGGTGCCGGGGGCCACGTCGCCGGGAACGGTCGCGACGAGGACGGCCCCACTGTCCGGATGCGCGGTCGCGACGGCGAGTGGGACCGCACGCCGGGCGCCATCCACCAGCGTCACGTGCGCGCTGGTGGGATCGACGCGTGCCGCGAAGACCAGCCGGATCGACGACGGCGCCACCGCGACCGTGTCCCCGTCACGTGGGGACGACGCGCGCAGCCGGTCGTGCGCCTCGAGCCGTGACGCCGCCGCGACGAGCAGTGCGACGGCGGCGGCCACTCGACGGTGCCACATCAGGGGCCGTGCGTCCCGTGCCCGGCATGCGGATCACGCGCCGGCGCGGCCTTGGGTGTCGTGGTCTTCGGCGTCGCGGCCTTCGGCGCGCGACGCGGACGCGCAGTCGCCGGTGCGGCCGCCCGGGGCGTCGGAGCGGGGGCACCCCCACTACCGTGCATCACGCCGTGCTCGTGACCGGCGCCGTGCATGCGCTGCATCATCTGCTCGCGCTCGGCCGGCATCATCGCCTGCATCGCCTCCATCGCCATGCGATGCATGGCCGTATCGGCCATCACCCGTGCCCGGATGACCGAGTCACCGAGCATGCGCAGGTGCAGCGCCGATGCGGCCGACGCCGGCGTCTCGGGGCTCGCGTGACCGTCGTGCGCACCGGCCGCAGGCATCGCATGTCCCTCGTGCCCCCCGGCCGCAGGGGCGGGTGCCGGCGCCGTGTGTCCGGCATGCGCGTCGGTCGCGCCGCCCGGCGCCGGTGCTGCGGCCCCATGTGCCGCATGGTCGCCACCGGTCGCCGAGCCGTACTTGAAGCCCGTCATCTCGCCGGTGCGGTCATCGTGCGTCATCACGGCGCCGTAGGTGACCGAGGGCGTGGGCATCGCCGGCAGGAAGCCCACCGCCGGCCCGCCCATGTTCTCGATCCCCATATGCTGCGACATGCGCACCCACGCCGCGGTCGACCCCATCACGTACGACGTGTCGTCCTTGAACAGCCGGGCCGCGCGCAGGATCTCGGCGCGCTTCCGGTCGCGCGGCACCGACGGGTTGGCGAGGATGTCGCTCACCACGTCGTGCATGCTGTGCAGGTTGTCGAAGATGATGCCGGCCTCGGGATAGCGCTTCGCGAACGCGGGCGCCACGGCCGGCGTCATCGGCATCTGGTGCGGCATGTGCGCCGGCGCGTTCTCGAGCATCTGGAAGAAGCGCGACACGGTGGCGCGGATGCCGGCCTGGCGCTCCTCGCGCGTCTTCCCGACCACGAGCGGCTCGTAGAGGCCGATCTGCAGCCAGTGGTAACCCCAGATCAGCCCGTTGAACTTCGGGTACTTCTTCCGGAACGCGAGCGAGTACGGCTGCTCCTGCATCAGCGCCATGCTCTTCGGCTTCGAGCTGAAGGCGAGGTCCGGGCGCGACTTGTAGTAGGCGATGACGCGCTGCACCTCGCGGTCCTTCGTCGCCTGGTCGAGTCGCTCGTCGGCGAGGATGTCGTAGAGCTGGCGGTGGAGCACATGCGCCCAGTCGAACATCATCTTCGCCTCGGGCGCGAGCCGCGCGTACATCGGCTCGATGGCGGCCTCCTCGAGCGGGTTGCGCGGCGGGCGCACCAGCACGCGGTTCACGAGGAACGCGTACTCCTTGTCCTCGAGCAGCGACGCGGGCGCATCGGGCTTCCGCCAGAGCGTCTCGTAGAGGATCGCGTGGCCGTAGTCGAAGGCGTTGAAGAGGCGGTCCGCATGCGTGTACTCGGTGCGGAACGTCCAGTTGTGCGGGGCCTGCAGGTAGAACTGCTCGTAGACCTGCGACCACTGCGCGGTCGCGGTGCGGGTCGGCAGCACCGCCACGAGGAGCGCGGCGACGAGCTGGTTGGGAAGCCGGAAGATGCGGCGCATGGAACGTCTCGGTGAGGTCGAAGGGAGGTGACGGCGTGTCAGCGGCGTGCGGGGCGCCAGGGCCAGCCCATCGCGTAGGCGCCGCCGAGCGTCAGGTACCAGCCGCGGTCGTCGCCGGTGAGATGGCGGCCGATGCCGGCGTCCATCGCCCAGCGCACGTTCGCCTGCCAGCGCGTGCCGACCCCGGCGTTCCATTCGAGCGGCTGCCCTTCGACGAGCGGCGCCCGGGCGAAGACCTCGGCCGCGAGCAGCATCGAGCGGAGCGGCAGCGTCCTGTCCACCGCCACGCCGGCGAGCCAGCGCGAGAGCTCGAGCGTGTTGCCGCCCACCGGGTCGGGCGATCCCGCCGGTAGCGACAGGCGCGGGCCGAACGTCGCCTGCGCATTGGCGTGCACGCGGAACGCGGGGAAGGTGCGCGTCATGATCACCTTCGCATTGCCGTACGCGTCATCGGGGCCGAGCGACCCGGCCGGCAGCAGCGCGCCCACGCCCACCGCGAAGGCGGGGAGGCTCGTCTCGCGATTGAGGTTGTAGAGCGCCGACACGTCGATGCCCGCCGCACCGGCGCGGCGCGTTCCGCCGCGTGCGTCGTCGACCAGCACGAGGGGGACGCCGATCTCGAGCTGCGTCCGCGCGAAGAGCCCCACCGAGAGCTCGGGTTCGATCCCCCAGCGGTACTGCCCGCCACGGATGCGCTCGAGCCGCAGCGGCGCACCCTGGATCTCGATGGACCGTCGCTCGAGCGCGTACGCGTCCTCGATGGTGAGCGGACGGCCGGCGTCGGTGTTGAAGTAGTCGGTCTGCGCGGCGAGCGGCGCCGCGGCGGCGAGCAGGGCGGCAGCGACAAGAGCGAGACGGTGAGGATGGTGCGACATGGAGGTGGACTCGGGGGGCGGACTCGGGCCGCCCATCACGGCGGCCCGATCCTTTACGGTGGGTAAAGCTCGTGCACGCGCCGAGTGGCGCGAACGGTCTGCCGCTCAGGTGGTGACAGCGTCCACGTCGACGGCGGTAAGGGTGTAGCCGGCTGCCTCGATGGCCGCGCGCAGCGTGCCCTCGGCATCGGCGAGCGGCGTCGACGTGCGCACGCGCGCGTGCCCCACGGCGACGTGCTCGATCTCGAGCCCGGGAACGCGGGCGAGGGCGGAGGAAATGCTGCGCACGCAGTGCGCGCAGGTCATGCCGGCGATGGTCAGGTCGTAGTGCTGCATCAGGACTCCAGGTGAGTGACACATACCCCTGTGGGGTATCTGCCATCACGATACCCCATGGGGGTATACGACGCAATCGTCGGGATTCCCCGATGCCCCTCCCGCATCATGGCTCGAAGCGGTGAGGGCAGTCGGTGCCGGTCTCAGGCAACACCGGCCCGGCCACGCCCGCCCGGCAGAACAGGTGCGCCCACGGCGACCCGTGCAGGTGATGGCAATGCGCCTCCTCGGCGGTCGCGGTCTCCGGGTGCGCGAGGCCGTGCACGTCCACCAGCCCCGAGGTCCACGCGAGCACGACGAGGCACGCCGCCGACACGACCGATCCGCGCGAGAGCCGCGAGCCGAGCACCACATCGGCGCCGGCGAGCCGCCGCACGCGGCGCTCGAGCAGGTCGGGACGCACGAACCCCACGCCCATCGTCATCGCCGGAACGCCGGCACGTGCGATGTCCCAGCGTCCGAGCGCGACCAGCGCCGAGGCGAGCGCCAGGCGGTCGACGACCCGGATCGCCGAGTCGTCGGCGCGGATCTCCGCCTCGTCCGCCACGTCGTCCGTGAGGGCACGCAAACCGGGGAGCCAGAAGAGCGCCTTCGAGAGCGCCCGCAGCGCGAAGAGGCGCAGCGGATCGCGTCGCACGCGATGCGACCACTCGTGCGCCAGCACCGCGGCCAGCTGCTCGCGCGGCAGCGCGGCCGGACCATCGCCGAGGGCGCGCGCCACGTAGATCACGGGCCTGAGCCATCCGGCCGTGAATGCGGGGACCGGCAGGCCGTCGACGATGCAGAGCTGCTGCGGCGGGACCCGGGCCGCCATGCACGCGAGCGCGAACGGGTCGCCCGGCACCGGCTGCTGCTGCGGCAGCGGTGCGAGCACGCGTCGCGCGCGCCACCACGCATGCGTGCGGTCCGCGAGGGCGTACGCCACACCGGCGCCCACGAGCAGGTGCAGGAACTCGTGCACCGGCGCGACGAGGAGGTGCAGCGCCACGAGGCAGAGCGCGCCGATGTGGTCGATCCCCGTGAGCGGCTGGTGCGCGAGGCCGACGAGGTGCTTGCCGACGATGGGCGTCAGGCTCGCGAGCAGCGCGGTCGCGAGCGCGAGCAGCAGCAGGCGGCGGCGGCGCTGCTCCCGGACGCGGAGCGCGGGCGCCGGCGCGACGGCGTCGGGGCTCACGGGGTCTCGGCTCCGCCGTCGCGCTGCCGCCGTGCCGCCTGGATGAGGCGCTCCAGTTCGTCGAGCTGCGCCGGGTCGCGCTCGGCCATCACGTCGATCACCGACGCGGCCACGCGGGCCGGCTCGAAGGCGAGGATCCCCTCGGCCACGCGGCGGCTCACGTGCGCCATGAAGGCGTCCTCGGTCATCCGCGCACGGTAGTGCAGCAGGTCGCGCACCTTCCGCCGCTCGAGGACCTGCTTGTCCACGAGCTTGTTGAGCACCGTCGTCACCGTGAGCGGCGCCACGGCGTGCTCCCGAACCACGACCTCGTGCACCGCGCGCGCCGGCACCGGCTCGCCGAGCCGCCAGACGGCCTTGAGCACGCGCGCCTCGAGATCGCCGAGGACCTTCGCGAGGCCGTCGGCGGACAGGCGGATCGTGTCTTGGAGCCGCGGGGAACGAGCAGGGTCGCTCCGGCGCGGGTCCGGTCTGCGGGCAGGGCTCATGGGATCGGCGCGGGACGGGGACGGGCGGAAGCTAGGGATGGCTTTATCGTCCGTAAAGCGCCGACGCCGGTCCTCGGATCCACCTGACCGGCGTGCGGGGCTTTTCCGGCTTACTCGCGGCAGGCGCATCGGCCAGTGTTCGGCTGGCCCTCTCCCCTGCGTCCGTGTCCCTCCGCCGCCTCCTGACGCTGCTCGTGATCGCCGTCGCCTTCGTGGCCGCGGCGCAGCGTCCGCCCGGCTGCTGCGCAGCGGACGCGCAGCCGGCGCAGGCCACGTCGCACGAGCGCTCCCTTCCCGACGGGGCTGCCCGTGCGCACGCGCCCGCGCACGAGCATGTCCCGTGCGACGGCGCCCCCGCGCGCGACTGCCGATCCCTCGGCTGCCCGATGTCGTCCGGGTGCGCTGCGCCGACGTCCGCCGAGGTCGCGCCGACGCATGCGGCGGCACTGCTGGTACGCCAGGTGCAGGGCGCTTGGGCGCTCGGCGTGCGTGCGCCCGCCGCGCCGCTGCTCGAACACGCGGATCCGCCACCGCGCGGCTGACGCGCACGCCTGCACCGCCATCGCGCGCGGTGCCACCGCCGTCGCACATCCGCGACGGTCCGCCACATCGAGCGAGGTCCTCCGTCGTGCCATCACCAACCGGCGCGGCAGCACCGTCGCGGCTCCACCGGACACTCGTCCTGTGCCTCGCCGCAGGCGCCGCCATCCCGTCGCTGCGCGCGCAGTCCCCCACGCTGCCACGCGATACGCTCACGCTGCCTGCCCTGCAGCAGCTGGCCGCCACGCGTGACCCGCGCGTGCGCGCCGCCGCGGCCCTCGCGACCGCCGCCACCGCCCGCATCGGCACCGCCACGCGCCCACCCGACCCCGAACTGCAGCTCGGCGCGATGAACGTCTCGCTGCCGGGGCTGCGCGCGGACCCCGTGCTCGGCATGACGCAACTGCAGCTGATGCAGATGGTGCCGCTCCCCGGGAAGCTCGGCGCCGCCGCGACGGCGGCGCGGGCCCGCGCCACAGGTGCCGAGGCCCGGAGCCGGGAGGTCGTCCTCACGGTGCGCGCCGATGCGGCAGTCGCCTATCTCGACCGCTGGGAGGCCGTCGAGTCGGCCCGCCTCGCCGGCGAGTCGCGACGCCTGCTCGAGGACGCGGCGAGCGTCGCCACCGCGATGTACCGCGTCGGCGACGGTCGGCAGAGCGACGTGCTGCGTGCCCGCGTCGAGATCGCCCGCATGGACGAGGAGGTCGTGCGCATGACCGCGATGGCCGACGCCGCCGCGGCGCGTCTCGCGGCAGCCCTCGACACCACGCCGGAGACGCTCCTCGTCGCGACGGCGCCGCCGACGCTACCCGACTCCCTGCCGGCACTCCCCACGCTGCTCGCCCTAGCAGCGGACGCGCGACCGATGCTCGCCGCCGGCACGGCCGGCGTGCGTGCAGCGGTGGCCGACGCCGACCTCGCACGTCGCGAGCTCTGGCCCGACCTGCGCGTCGGCGTGCAATACGGGCAGCGCCGCATGGAGGGCGCGACCGACCGCATGGGGAGCCTGATGCTCGGCACGACGCTCCCCGTCTTCGCACGCGCACGCCAGCTCCGCATGCGCGAGGAGGCCGCCGCGATGCGCGCGATGGCCGATGCCGACCTCGCGGCGATGCGCGCCGAGACGCGCCGCCGCGTCGCCGAGGTGCACGCGATGCTCGCCAGTGCGCGCCGCCTCCGCGCGCTGTACCGCACCACCGTGCTCCCGCAGGCCGACGCCGCCGCCGCCTCGGCGCTCGCGTCGTACCGCAGCGGCGCGGTCGACTTCATGACCGTGCTCGACAACCGCATGACCGCGACGCGCTACCGCCGCGAGCTCGTCGCGCTCGACGCGAGCGAGGGGCGGGCGTGGGCCGAACTCGAGATGCTCACCGACCGCCCCTGGCTCACCTCCCCCGCCCTGCCGGCAGGAGCCCCCCGATGAGCGTCACCGTTCCGCCCGCCCCGAGCCGCGGACACCGAGTTCGGCGCATCGCGCTGTCGCTGGCCTTCCCCGCAGCGGCAGCGGGCATCGCGTGGTACGTCACGCGCGACGATGCGCCCCTCACCGCCAGCACCGCTGCACACGACCACGCTGCGATGAGCGGTGCCCCCGGTCGCGACGGTCCCCGCCCCGTGCAGCTCACGCCCGACCAGGCGCGCCGCATCGGCATCACCTTCGCCGCCGTCGAGGCGACGCCGCTCGCGCGCGAGATCCGCACCGTCGGGCAGGTCGTCGTTGACGAGACCCGGGTGCAGACCGTCTCGCTCAAGGTCGAGGGATGGGTGGAGACGCTGCACGCCGACTTCACCGGCCGCGCGATCCGCCGCGGCGAGCCGCTGCTCCGCCTCTACTCGCCCGCCCTCGTCACCGCGCAGGAGGAGCTCCTCCTCGCGCGCCGCCTCGTGCGCGACGTCGAAGCCGGCACCGCCGACACGCGCGCCGGTGCCGACGACCTCGTCGCCGGCGCGCGGCGCCGCCTCGCGTACTGGGACGTGCCCCCCGAGGAGATCGCGCGCATCGAGCGCACCGGCGAGGTGCAGCGCACGGTCACGCTCCGCTCGCCGGCGAGCGGCGTGATCACCGAGAAGCGCGTCACCGCCGGGCAGCGCGTCATGGCGGGCGAGCCGCTGCTGCGCGTCGCCGATCTCTCCACCGTGTGGGTCGAGGGAGAGGTCTACGAGCAGGACCTGCGCGCCGTGCGCACCGGCCAGCCCGCGACCGCGGAGTTCGACGCGTGGCCCGGCGAGGCGTGGCCGGGGCGCATCGCCTACGTCTACCCGACGCTCTCCCCGGAGACGCGCACCACGCGCGTCCGCGTCGCGCTCGCGAACGGCGACGGGCGCCTGCGCCCCGGCATGTATGCCACGCTGCGCGTCCGCGGCGCCGCCGATACCGGCGCACCGGGACTCACCGTCCCGCGCAACGCGGTGCTCGTCACCGGCGAGCGCGCGCTCGTCTTCCGGCGCCTCGCGAACGGCACGCTCGAGCCGCGCGAGGTGCACGTCGGCACCGCCGCCGGCGACCGCATCGAGATCGTGCGCGGCCTCGCCGTCGGCGACACCGTCGTCGCCTCGGCCACCTTCCTCCTCGACGCCGAGTCGAACCTCGGCACCGCGCTCGGCGGGATGGGCGACATGCCCGGCATGGAGGTGATCGTTCCACGGACCCGCGACACCGCGAGGGCGAGGTCGGGAACGCCGGCGCCGAGGCCGATGGATCCGTCGATGCCCATGGACATGCCGATGCCCGGCGCACCGCGTCCCGCCACCCAGCCGCGCGGGACGCCCCGCGCGCCGGGGTCGGACCCGTCCCGGCACGAGGGGCACACCATGCCTGTCCCGGCGCCCGCCGCGGGCGCGCATGTGCACCCGTCCACGGCGGGGTGACCGATGCTCCGTCGACTCATCGCCTGGTCGGTCGCCAATCCGCTCGTCGTGCTCCTCGTCTCCGTCGTGCTGGCGCTCGGGGGCACGTGGGCGATCCGGCACACGCCGCTCGAGGCGCTCCCCGACCTCTCCGACGTGCAGGTGATCGTGCAGTCCGACTACGGCGAGCAGGCGCCGCGCATCGTGGAGGACCAGGTCACCTATCCCATCGCGGCGGAGATGCTCAAGGTGCCGGGGGCGCGCACGGTGCGCGGCTACTCGTTCTTCGGCGTCTCGTTCGTCTACGTGATCTTCGATGACGCCACGGACCTGTACTGGGCCCGCTCACGCGTGCTCGAGGTGCTGAACGGGCTCGCCGGCAAGCTGCCGGAGTCGGTGAGCCCCGTGCTCGGCCCCGACGCGACGGGGCTCGGCTGGGTCTACCAGTACGTGCTCGAGGACACGAGCGGCCGCCTCGACCTCGCGCAGTTGCGCAGCCTGCAGGACTGGTCGCTCCGCTACGCCCTCACCGCGGTCCCCGGCGTGGCCGAGGTGGCGACGGTGGGTGGCTTCGAGAAGCAGTACCAGGTCGATCTCGATCCCGCGAAGCTCCTCGCGTACGGCATCCCGATCACGCGCGTCATCGGCGCGATCCAGAACGCCAACGCCGACGTCGGCGCCATGGTCCTCGAGCTCTCGGAGCGCGAGCACATGGTGCGCGGGCTCGGCTACCTGCAGGGCGTCGGCGACATCGAGAGCGTCGTCGTCGGCACCACCGGCGCCGGCACGCCGGTGCGCGTCGCGGAGCTTGGCCGCGTGAGCGTCGGGCCCGCGGTGCGCCGCGGCATCGGGGAGCTCGACGGCCGCGGCGACGCGGTCGGCGGGATCGTGGTCATGCGCTCGGGCGAGAACGCGCTCGCCACCATCGAGCGCGTCAAGGCGAAGCTCGCCGAGATCGCCCCCGGGCTGCCGCCCGGCGTCGTCTTGCGCCCCGTGTACGACCGCTCGGGGCTCATCCTCGAGTCCATCGACACCGTCCGCGAGACGCTCGTCGAGGAGGCGCTGATCGTCGCGGCGATCTGCATCGTCTTCCTCCTCCACGCCCGCTCGGCGCTCGTCGCCGTGGTGACGCTCCCGATCAGTGTGCTGATCGCCTTCCTCGGCCTCCGCGCCTTCGGCATCGGCGCCGACATCATGTCGCTCGGCGGCATCGCCATCGCCATCGGCGAGATGATCGACGCGGCCATCGTGATGGTCGAGAACATGCACAAGCATCTCGAACGACGGGCGGCCCCTGGCGCAGCGTTCGTCGACACCGCGGCCCTCACCGTGCAGGAGCGACGACAGCTGGTGCTCGATGCGGCCCAGGAGGTTGGCCCCTCGCTCTTCTACTCGCTCCTCATCATCACCGTCTCGTTCATCCCGGTCTTCGCCCTCGAGGGGCAGGAAGGGCGGCTCTTCACGCCGCTCGCGCTCACGAAGACCTTCGCGATGGCGGCGGCGAGCCTGTTGAGCGTCACGCTCGTGCCGGTGCTGATGACGCTCTTCATCCGCGGCCGGATCTTCACCGAGCAGCGCAATCCGCTCCGCGGCGGCCGCGGCGCTCGTGCTCACGTGGATCCCGTGGCAGCGCATCGGGAGCGAGTTCATGCCCCCGCTCGAGGAGGGGACGATCCTCTTCATGCCGACCACCATGCCGGGCATCGGTGTGGCGCGCGCCCGCGAGCTGCTCCGGCAGCAGGACTCGATCCTCGCCACCTTCCCCGAGGTGGCGAGCGTCTTCGGCAAGGCCGGACGCGCCTCGACTGCGACCGATCCCGCGGGGCTCGACATGGCCGAAACGACGATCATGCTCGAGCCGCGCGAGCGCTGGCGTCCCGGCATGACATACGAGCGGCTCATCGCCGCCATGGACTCGGCCGTGCGCATGCCGGGCGTCACCAACGCCTGGACGATGCCGATCAAGGGGCGCATTGACATGCTCGCGACGGGGATCCGCACGCCGGTCGGCGTGAAGCTCTACGGCCCGGACCTCGCGACGCTCGAGCGGCTGGGGACGGAGCTCGAGGGGCACCTGCGGATGCTCCCCGCCACGCGCACTGCGTTCGCCGAGCGTGCGGTGAGCGGCTACTACCTCGACATCGACATCGACCGCGCGGCGGCGGCACGCCACGG
>JALOPO010000217.1 GCA_025453855.1 Gemmatimonadaceae bacterium | reverse complement strand
CGGGAACTGGTCGCGCCCCTTCTCCAGGTAGGGGACACCGCGCTGCATCCACGCCGGCATCGGCGCACCGCGCAGGTGATGGTCGAAGAACTCGAACATGCGCCGATCGACGTCCTTCTGGTTGGCGCGCTTGCGTGGGTTGTGCCCGTCGCCGTTGTAGTTGAGCAGGTACGCCTCGCGTCCGAAGCGGCGCAGCGCCACGAAGAGCTCGATCCCCTGCTGCCACGGCACCGCCCCGTCGGCGTCGTTGTGCATGATGAGGAGCGGCGTGCGGATGCGATCGGCGGCGAAGAGCGGGGAGTTGTCGATGTAGCGGAGCGGCGCGTCCCAGATCCACGCTCGTACTGGAAGGCGCGCGCCACGCCGCTCTCCCAGCGGATCCCGCCGTAGGCGCTCGTCATGTTGGCCACCGGCGCGCCGGCGAACGCCGCCTTGAAGCGATCGGTCTGCGTCACCAGGTACGCGACCTGGTAGCCGCCCCAGCTCTGCCCGGCGATCGCGAGGCGGCTCGAGTCGGCCACGCCGCGCGTGATGAGCATGTCGATGCCGGGGACGATCGACTTGAAGGCGCTCGGCCCGGGAAAGCCGTTCTCGTAGGCGATGTCGGGGAAGAAGACGGCGTAGCCCCGCGACGCGTAGACGACCGGGTTGATCACGTTGCGCCCGCTCGGCGCCGCGTACTGGTGCAGCCCGTCGGAGAGCTGCTCGTAGAAGTAGGTGACGAGCGGGAGCGGCGTGCCGGGCGTCCAGTCATCGGGGAGGTAGAGCAACCCCTGCAGCGGTCGGCCATCGAGCGAACGCCAGCGCACGAGCTCACTGCGCGCCCATTGCGCGCCTTCGTGACGTAGGACCACGCCGCGTCCTCCATGAGCAGCACCTCGGGCGCCGCCACCGCACCGATGCGATCGCGCCAGAAGCCGCTGCGCTTGGTCTCGTCCTCGAAGGCGCGCAGGAGGAGCGGCTGCGCCGGGTCGATGGCGCGCTCCTCGTCGTCGGTGTCGATCACGCGGAGCACCGTCTTCGTGCGCGTCCCGGCCGAGTCGCTGAGCACGCGCGCGGGGAGCTTGCCGGCGGGATCGAGCTCCCACACGTCGTAGCGCCCGTGCACGAGCACCGCCCTGTCGCCCGTGGTCCACCCGGCGATCCCCCACGGCGCCGGCTCGCTCGGCGTGTCCCACGTCTCCTGGTCGAAGCGCACGCCGCTCAGCGCACCGGTGAGGTCGCGCGTCACCTTCGCCTTCACGTCGTGCACGTACCAGCGCGCGTTCGCGAACCAGGCCACGTACCGGCCACCGGCCGAGAGCTGCGCGCCGAACGGCACCTTGCGCGCGAGCACCGTGGTGGCGCCGGTGGCCGGATCGACGAGCACCACGTCCTGCCCGTCGTCGCCCCACATGCGCGCCACCTCGTACGGGAGACCGCTCAGCGCGAGCCCCACGCTCCCGTCGTCGCTCAGCTGCACGAGCGGGATCGTGTCGTTGCCGAGGAGGCGCGTGCGCTGCTCGGCGATGCGGTGCACGGCGGTGAGGAAGCGTTCGCGATCGCGCCCCGCCTCGAGCCGCTGCTGCGGCTGGAGCCGCGGGTCCTTCCAGTGCCAGAGATCGACCACCGCCTTGTCGGCGAGCGAGTCGGCCGGGATGCTGTCGGGGAGGACGCGCGCCACGCCGAAGACGAGCGTCCCGCCGTCGCGCGTGAACTGGAGCGTGCGCTCGCTCACGCGCAGCGAGTCGCCGTACGCATTCGCCGCCACCACGCGCCGCGCCGCGCCGCCACCCACGTCGGCGAGCCAGAGCGAGGCGCGCGGCTTCGCGCTCGTCGCGTACTCGTCGCGATCGCTGGTGAAGGCGATGCGCCTGCCGGCGCGATCGAAGGCCAGCTGCCGGTAGTTGCCGATGCCGGTCACGAGCGCCGTCTCCGCGCCCGTGGCCAGGTTGCGCAGCCAGACGCCGTCACGCCCGCCGGCGCGCGCACCGACCGTGTAGGCGAGCCAGCTCCCGCTCGGATCGAGCGCGTAGCTCGTCACGTCGGCGATGCGCAGCTCGGCGCCCGTGGCGAGGGTGCGCACGACGAGCGTGGAGCCGTAGTCGCGCGGTGCCGGCTTGCGCGCGCTGTCGGCGCCGGTGCGGCGTGCGGAGTCCGGGGTCGCGCGTCGCGCGCTGTCGGCCCCGCCCGCGCGACGCACCGAGTCGCGCACCGTCGCACTGTCGGTCTCGTGCAGCCAGGCGATCACGTTCGAGGCCAGGCGTGGCACGCGGAAGGAGCGCACGCGCGGGATCGTGGTCGCGGTCGGCGTCCCGGCCCCGCCAAGGGGCGCGAGCAGGAGGTTCGCGCGCGGCGCGGGGACGCGACCGCGCGACGCACGCGCGCGCTCGAAGTCGCCTTGCGGCGCGTACGCGAGCACGGCGAGCCACTGGCCATCGGCGGTGAACTGCGGGGGTGGCGCCACGAACGGCGAGTCGACCTGCACCGATGTCACCGGGCGCCCGGTGAAGCCGCGCGGCAGGCGCATCACGCGTGTCCCCTGCGTCTCGCGCAGCACGAGTTCACCGTCACCGACCACCGGCGACTCGGTCCACGCGGCCCACCGCCCGTCGGGCGCGAGCACCGCGCCGCCGATCGTGCGCCACCGATCGTAGTCGTCCTGCGTGATGGCGCGTCGCGCACCGGGCGCGGCGACGGGACTCGCGACCGCCGTCGACTGGGCGGCGAGGTCGCTCGCCGCGCCGGGTGCGGCGAGGAGCGGGGCGCCCGCGAGGGCGCAGGCGGCGAGGGAGCGTCGCATGGTGCGAAGGGGGAGGCGTGGTCCGGGTGGGGCGCACCGGGCGCACCCACCGCCCCGATACGTACCGACGGCGGGCGCCGTTCACCACGCCCCGCGCGGTCGCGGTCCCCACCGTCGGGCACGATCCGTCCGGTGCGTTCCCGACCGTGGCGCTGCGGACGCCGCGCGCCGCGTCCCGCGAGACGTTCCGCGCATGTCCACCGCCTCCGCCACGCTGGCACCCGTCGCGCACGGCCCAGCGACCAGCATCACCGCGCGCACCACGCCGCCGCGCCCGCATCCGCCGGTCCGCACCGGGCGCATCGGCGTCCTGCTCCTCAACCTCGGCACGCCGAGCGGGACCGGCTACTTCGCGATGCGTCGCTACCTGCGCGAGTTCCTCAGCGACCCGCGCATCGTCGACCTGCCCCGCGCGCTCTGGCTCCCGCTCCTGCACGGCGTGATCCTCACCACGCGACCGGTGGCCAAGGGGAAGGAGTACCGGCGCATCTGGAACACCGAGCGCGACGAGTCGCCGCTGCTCACCACGACGCGCGCCACCGCCGACGCGGTGCGCGCGCGGGTGAGTGGCTGGAGCGATCGACTCCTCGTCGACTTCGGCATGCGCTACGGCACCCCCTCCACGCGCTCGCGCATCGAGGCGCTCGCCCGCGCGGGGTGCGATCGCCTGCTCCTCGTGCCGCTCTACCCGCAGTACTCGGCGACGACGGTGGCCAGCGCCTGCGATGCCGCCTTCGATGCGCTCAAGACGCTCCGCTGGCAGCCGGCGGTGCGCGTCGCCACGCCGTGGTACGACAGCCCGGCCTACATCGAGGCGCTGGCCAGCCGCACGCGCGCGCACCTGGCGACGCTTTCGCACGAACCCGAGGTGCTGGTCGCGAGCTTCCACGGCATCCCGCGCACGCATCTCGCGCTCGGCGATCCGTACTACTGCCACTGCATGAAGACGGGGCGCCTGCTGCAGCAGGCGCTCGCGCTCCCCGACGAGCGCTTCCGCATCACCTTCCAGTCGCGCTTCGGGCCGGCCGAGTGGCTGCAGCCGTATACCGATGTCACCATCCGCGAGCTCGCGCGCACGGGGACGAGGCGCGTGGCGGTGGTCGCCCCGGGGTTCGTCGCCGACTGCCTGGAGACGATCGAGGAGCTCGGCGAGGCGGCGCACCACGACTTCCTCGCGCACGGCGGCGAGCACTTCACGCTCGTCCCCTGCCTCAACGAGTCGGCGCCGGCGGTGGACGTGCTCGAGACGGTGCTCGCGCAGGAGCTCACGGGCTGGCTCTGACGCCCGGCGGGCGGCCGGCGCGAGTAGCTTCCGGCGACCCTTTCGCCGGATCGCATGCGTCGTCTCGTCGGCTACTTCCTGCGCGGGCTCGCGTTCGTCGCGCCCGTCGCGCTCACCGTCTACGTCAGCTGGCGCGTCTTCACCGCCATCGACACCTGGATCACGCTCCCGCTCCCCGGGCTCGGCTTCCTGGTGACGGTGGTGGTGATCACGCTCACCGGTTTCCTGGCGTCCAACGTGCTCACGCAGGGGGCGGTGGCGGCCTTCGACGGGCTGCTCGAGAAGCTCCCGTTCGTGCGGCTCCTCTACGGCTCGGCGCGCGACCTGGCCGAGGCGGTGGTGGGCGACAAGCGCCGCTTCGACAGCCCGGTGATGGTCACGCTGCACGCCGCCAGCGAGGCGAAGGCGCTGGGCTTCATCACGCGTCGCACCATCGACCAGCTCGGCGTGGCCGATCACGTGGCGGTCTACTTCCCCTTCTCGTACAGCATCGCGGGGCAGCTGCTGCTGGTGCCGGCGAAGCACGTGGTGCCGCTGCAGGCGAGCAACGCGGAGCTGATGACCTTCATCGTCTCCGGCGGCGTGACCGATGCGCCGCCGGCGCGCGTGACCCCGGTGCTCGGGACCGCGCCCGTCGCCTGACCGGCGATGTCGCGCGGCGCCGGCGGGTCACCCGATCCCGCGCCGCATTGCCGCCGTGACCGCCTCCACGAACTGGTCGCACTCGCGCGCCGCGGTGTAGACGTTCGGCGTCACGCGGATCCCGTCGACCACGCCCGGCATCACGATCGGCGTGCAGACGATCTGGTACTTCTCGCGCAGCCAGCCGCCGAGCTTCGCGTGGTCCATGCCGGCCACCGAGAAGAAGCCGATCGCGCCGGCCTGCGCCGGATCGTCGAGCGGCGTGTGGATCGTCACGCGATCGCTGCTCGCCGCCAGCGCCCGCGCCCACCGGTCGCGCAGCCAGCGGAGCCGCGCCGCCCTCCTTCGGCGCCGCCATCAGCGGCCAGAGGGATGCGATGCGCTCGCGACGGACGTGCAGGAAGCCGGTGCCGATCGGCGCCAGCAGCCACTTGTGGAGTGAGGTGCCGTAGAAGTCGCAGCCGAGCGCGTCGCGCGTGAACGGGAAGTGCGCGAAGGCGTGCGCGCCGTCGATGAAGACGGGGATCCCGCGCTCGCGCGCCCGCCGCACGATCTCGGCGACCGGGACGATCTGCCCGGTGAGGTTGGTGATGTGCGGGAGCTCGACCGCCTTCGTCGCCGGCGTCACCGCCGCCATCACGCGGTCGGCGATGAGGCGCGGATCGCGCGGCGGCACGGGGAAGGTCACGCGCCGGAGCACGATGCCGTCGCGACGGACGCGCTGGTCCCACGCGGTGAGCATGCGCGGGTAGTTCTGCGTGGTCACGACCACTTCGTCGCCGCGTCGCAGGTCGAGGCCGAGGATGAGCGTCTCCATCGCCTCGCTCGCGTTGCGCACGACGGCGATCTCCTCGGTGTCGCAGCCGAACTCGCGCGCGAGCTCGCGCCGCACCGACTCCATGCGCGGCTGCAGGAGCCGCCACATGTGCTCGACCGGGAGCACGTTGGAGAAGCGGAGATCGCGGATCATCGCCTCGAGCACCGGCATCGGCGCCGGGCAGACGCCGCCGTTGTTGAGGTTGACGAGCGTGTCGTCGAGGTCGAAGGCGCGACGCACCTCGGCCCAGTACGACTCGTCGGCGGGATCGCCGGGCCCGTCGGGAAGGCCGCCGCGTTCGGTGGCGCGCTCGAGCTGGCGCACCGCATCGGCCCGGAACCCCGGGAGCACCGGCACCGCGAGCGCCCCGAGGGCGCCGTGCAGGAAGTCGCGCCGCGTCGTCATGGCGTCACCGGGCCGCGGCGATGCACTCGATCTCGACGCGTGCCCCGGCGCGCGGCGTCGCCACGATCTGCACGGCGGTGCGCGCCGGCTTGACCCCGGGGAAGAAGGGCGCGTACGCCTCGTTCATCGCGCCCCACTCCGCGATGTCGACGAGGAGCACCATGCAGCGCGCGACGCGATCCATCCCGCTCCCCGCGGCCTGCAGGTCGCGGGCGATGCCGGCCAGGATCTCGCGGGTCTCGGCCCGGATCCCCTTGCCGATCGAGTCGCTGGCGACGCGGCCGGCGAGGAAGAGGAGACCGCCGGCGCGGACCACCGGCGTGTACATCGCCGTCGGCGACGCCGGGGGGACGACGGCGACCGTACCGGCCGCCGGGACGGTGCGGCAGGCGCCCACGGCGAGCGCCGCGAGCAGCGGGAGGGCGAGACGGAGGGGAGTCATGGCGCGAAGATAGGGCGCGGCACGGCGCCCCGCCGCCTGCGCCTCCCCCTTATCGGTGACCGCGACGCGTCCGGTGCCGTGCGAGCAGGGCATGGACCGCCGGCCCGAGCGCCGCGATCGCGAGGGCGAGGAGCATCGCCCGGCCGCCGTAGGCGCCGAGGGCGACATCGAGCACGATCATCGCCACCAGGACCGCGGCCGGGACGAGCGCGAGCACGGCGACCCCGACGGTGCCGAGCGGGACGCGGAACGGGGCCGGCGCCTCCGGCGCGACGCGCCGGAGCTGCACGAGCGCGGCGAACTCGAGGAAGAGGGCGACGGCGTAGAGCACGACGTCGGCGCTCACCAGCTCCGCGAACGGGAGCAGCGCGAGGAGCGTGTAGCAGCTGCTCGCGAGGAGCACGGCGCGCACCGGCGTGCCGCGGGCATCGGTGACCGCGAGGGCGCGGGGCAGGAGCCCGTCCTGTGCGACGACGAGCGGGATCCGCGAGTAGGCGAGGAGGAGCGAGTTGAACATCGCCGTCGCGCTCACGACCGCGAGCGCGGCGAGCGCGGTGCCGAGCCACGGGCCGATCGGCCCGGCCACGTCGCGCGCGATCGCCGCCCAGCCCGCCTCCTGCCAGGTGCGCCAGTCGCTCGCGGCGAGGGCGGCGAGCAGTGGCACGGCATAGCCTGCGAAGACGAGCGGCACCGCGATCGCGAGGGCGCGCGGGTAGGTGCGGGCAGGATCGCGGACCTCGCCGGCGATCGTGCTCGCGTTGTCCCAGCCGATCCAGTTCCAGAGCGCGAGTCCGAGCGCCGTGCCGGCAGCGCGCCAGTCGAGCGGCGGGGCCGCGCCGCCCGGCGTCGTCCACGGGGCGTGCGTCGCCCGCGGCAGCGCGAAGGCCGCCAGCAGCCCGAAGGCGAGCAGCACGAGGATGCCGACGACGGTGCTGACGCGTCCGACCGGCACCGCGCCGCGCAGGTTCACGAGCGTCGGGACCCAGATCACCGCCACGATCACGAGCGTGCGCGCCGGCGCGGCGAGCGGGCCGGTGAGCGCCTCGAGATAGGCGACCACGAGCGCCGGATACAACGCCATCTCCACGAGCGAGTAGCACCAGGTGCACCAGGCGTTGACGACCGCGGTCCGCTCGCCGAAGGCGGCGTGGACCCAGCGGTAGTAGCCCCCCTCGACCGGCAGCCGGGCGGCGAGTTCGCCGACGATGAGCGCCTCGGGGATCACCCAGAGCAGGGGGATCGCCGCGAGCATCGCGAGGGCGGCGACCGGCCCGACCTGCACGACGAGCGTCTCGAGGGTGTAGGCGCCGCCCGAGACGGTGAAGAAGAGGACGAAGACGAGGCCGGCGAGGCCGAGGCGCCCGCCGCGGTCACGCGCGCCGTCGTCGCGGGGGGCGTCGTCGGTCACGGGCGCAAAGATGTACGGGGGCGGGGGCCGCCACATGGGGCGCCCGCGGCGATGGCGCGGTCTGGCCGTGCCCGGTCCCCCCGAACGCAGCGCGGGCCGGCCCGCCGAAGCGGACCGGCCCGCGATGGACGCAGCCGGATGCGATCAGGCGCGACGGCGGCGGCGCAGCATGGCGAGCCCCGCGAGCCCCGTGCCGAGGAGCGCATAGGTCGAGGGCTCCGGGACGACCGTCCCGGTCACGGCCGACAGCTTGATCGCATCGTTGCGATCGCTCCAGTCCATGTCGCGGAAGGCCGGGTTGTAGGCCGACACGATCCAGTAGCGGGCGAAGGTGCCCGTGTTGCCGAGCGCCTCGGCGCCGGTCCCGGCGTCGGAGCGCGAGGTGAAGACCGACCAGTTGTTGGCGGCCATCATCTGCGAGGCGGTCGCCCCGGTGAGTGTCGCGAGCGGGTCGCCGCTCCCGAGCCAGCGCAGGACCTGGATGTCGGAGTCGTTGCCGATCCATCCGATGTTGAGCGACTCCAGGCGCGTCGGCGCGAAGAAGTCGAGAACGAGGAAGTCGACGCGGCCGTCGACGTTGTCGAGGGC
>JALOPO010000216.1 GCA_025453855.1 Gemmatimonadaceae bacterium | reverse complement strand
GCTGATCGCGACGATGAGCCCGAGGTAGCCGAGCGCGACGCCCATGATGAGCGGACGCGCGAGCGGCGGGAGCGCCGTCGCACCGGCCACCGGCCCGGCGAGGAGCGCGAACAGGGACGCGCTCATGCGCCACCGTCCGGCTGCGCCTGCGCGGCGACACGCGCGCGATGCCGCGCGCCGGCCTCGCGCACGCGGGCGAGGTCGGCATCGGTGAGCGTGAGCGCATCGAAGGTCCGCGCGTACGCCACCGGGAGGATCACGATCGGCAGCAGCCCCACGCCGTAGATCACCGCCGCAGCCGCAGGGGGGAGCCCCAGCCAGAGCGGCGAACCGGCAGTGACCGGCGGGAGCGCGAGCGCCGCCGCGAAGCCGCCGAGCAGGAGGAGCGCCATGAGCGCGACCGGGTAGCGCAGCGCGCCGATGCCGGCTGGGCCGCGTGCAGCGCCGAGCACGATGATCGCCGTCATGAACGCGACCGTGCTCGCCGCGAAGAGCCACGCCGCCCAGCGCGGCGCGCCGCCGTCGGCGAAGGCGCTCGCGTAGGCCACGAGGTTGGCGAGCGTGGCGAGGACGATCACCCCGCGGGCCCGCGCGGCGACCGGCGATGCGGCCGACGTGGACGGTGCGGTGGTCATGGCCAGAGCGTCTCCAGGAGCGCGGCGTGGCGCCGCGCGATCTCGGCGCGGCGCGGCTTGAGCGTGGGGGTGAGCGTCCCGTCGTCCACCGTGAACGGCTCGGCGACGAGCGCGAAGCGTTGCACGCGATCGGGCGGGGCGAGCGTCGCGTTCACCGACTCGATCGCCGCCGCGACCTGTGTCCGCACCTCGGGATGCGCGAGCAGCGCGTCGAGGTCGCCCCGCACGTCGTGCGACGCGGCCCACGCGAGCACCGTCTCGGTGCGCGGCACGACCAGCGCGGCGACGTACTTGCGCCCCTCGCCCACGAGCAGCGCCTGCGCGATCCACGGGTCGCCGGCCAGTCGTGCCTCGATCGGGAGCGGCGCCACCTTGCGGCCGGTGCTGAGCGCGAGCAGCTCCTTGAGCCGACCCGTCACGCGCAGTCGCCCGCGCGCATCGATCGCCCCGAGGTCGCCGGTGTGCAGCCAGGCACCATCGGCGGTGAAGGCGGCACGCGTCTCGTCGGGCTGGTGCAGGTAGCCGTCGAAGGTGTGCGCGCCGCGCTGCACGAGGATCTCGTCGTCATCGGCGATGCGGAGCGTCGTCCCCGGCATCGGCGGCCCCGCGCTCACGAAGTCCACCGCGCCCGGACGCTGCATGGCGACGCAGAGATGCTCCGTCTGCCCGTACGCGCCGAGCACCGTGACGCCCACCGCATCGAGCAGCTCGGCGACGGCCACCGGGAGCGCCGCGCCGCCGCTGGTCGCGAGCCGCAGCCGCGTCCCGAGGTGCGACGCGAGCACGGCGTCGGCGACCGGACGCGCCTCGCGCCAGAGCTGCTCCAGCGTCTCCGGCACCGGCACACCATCCGCGCGCAGTGCGGCACGGTGCCGGCCCACCTCCAGGAGCGTCGACCAGCGCGTGGCATCGACCCCCGTCGCGCCGCGCGCGGCTGCGAGCACCGCGTCGTGCAGCCGCTCGTACAGGCGTGGCAGCCCGCCGAAGATCGTCGGCTCGGCGAGGCGGCACGCCTCCCACACCGCCGACGCGTCGGGGACGAGCGTGCACGACATGCCGGCGGTGACGCGCGTGTAGAGGCCGAAGATGCGCTCGGCCGCGTGGCAGAACGGGAGGAGCGAGAGCTGCGAGTCGCCGTCGTCGGCGCCGAGCGTCTGCGCGATCGCGGCGGCATTGGCGGCGATCGCGCGATGCGAGAGGACGGCGCCCTTGGGGGCGCCGGTGGAGCCCGAGGTGTAGATCACGTTCGCCGGCCGGGCCGGGTCCTGGTGCGCCGCGCGATGCACGAGTTCCGTGGCGATGGCGGTGCGCTCGCGCAGGTTGGCGCGGCCGCGGCCGAGCCAGTCGTCGAGCGTGTGCGGCGTCGCCGCGATCACGGTGCCGGTCGCCGCCTCGTCCTCGCGCACCACGTGCATCGTGCGTCCGCTGGTCGCGATCGCCTCGCACATCGTGTCGTGATGCGCGGCCGAGTCGACAACCGCCAGCGGCGCCTCGGTCTCGCGCAGCACCGCCGCCACCTGCGCCGCGCCGCTCCCCGGATAGATGCCGACGCTCGTGCCGCCGGCGAGGAGCGTGCCGAGGTCGGCGATCGGCCACACCGGCGTGTTGCGCGCGAGGATCACCACGTGCGAACCGGGCGCGATGCCGAGGCCGCGCAGCCGCGCCGCGAAGGCCATCGCATCGTCCTGCCATTCGCGCCACGTCCAGCTGCGATCCGCGCGGCCGCCGAGCGCGATGCGCGTGGTGAAGGCGATGCGATCGCCCTGGCGCGCAGCCTGCGCCATGAAGCGGGCAAGGATCGTGTCGGTGCCGCTCACGACGCCCCCTCGCCCGCGCGCTCGGCACGCACGCGCGCGGGATCGCGCCAGCGCATCGCCACGCAGCCCATGGAGAGCCCGGCGCCCGAGCCGGTGAGGACGACCAGGTCGCCGTCGCGCAGCTTCTGCTGCTCGCGCGCGTCGTGCAGCGCCATCGGCAGGCACGCCGAGCCGGTGTAGCCCCACTTGTGCATGACCGTGTGCGCGCGCTCGAGCGGGAGGCCGAGGCGCGCCATCACGGTCACGATCGTGGAGCGGTTGACCTGCGTCCAGAGCCAGAGGTCGACGTCGTGGATGCCGGCGCCCACCTGCGCGAGCGTGCTGCCGGCGATGCGCGGCCAGCCGTCCTCGTTCACGCTCGCGGGGTACTTCTGCACGAAGCGCAGCCGGTTGCGATCGCCCGCCGCGAGCACGGCGGCGGTGATCGGCTCGGCGCTCCCGCCGGCGAAGACGCCGAGTCCCGGCGCGAGCGTCCCGTCGGCGTACAGCTCGCTCGCGAGGACGCCCGGTGCGTCGCTCCGCTCGACGAGCACCGCTCCCGCGCCGTCGGCGAAAATGGTGAGCGTCTTCTTGTCGTGCGGGTCGAGCCACTTGCTCATCGTGTAGACCGCGACGACGAGGATGCGCCGGTAGCGGGCATCGGCGCGCAGGTACTTCCATGCCACGTCGAGGGCGGTGACGAAGCCGGCGCAGCCGCTCTGCACGTCGAAGGTGCCGGCGCGCGCGGCGCCGAGTCGCCCCTGCACGACGCTCGCCGTGGCGGGGGAGATGTGCTCGGGCGTGTCGGTGGCGACGACGAGCAGGTCGACGTCCATCGGGGCGAGGGCGGCATCGTCGAGCGCGCGGCGGCACGCCTCGACCGCGAGCGTCGCCGACGTCTCGCCATCGGCGCACCAGCGGCGCTCGACGATGCCGAGCGTGTTGCGCACGAAGTCGTCGATGTCGGTGCCAAGCTGCGCGGAGAGCTCGGCGTTGGTGACGACGCGCGACGGGAGCGCGATGCCCGTGCCGCCGATGACGGCGTGGGGGCGCGCGACGGGCGCGATGGCGGGGATGGTGCCGAGCGGGCTCACGCGGCGCGGTGCATGGGGTCGGGCGCGGGGCCGGCGGTGCCGCGCCGCACGAGCTGCACGGGGAGCGGCTTCGCGCCGCTCACGGGCTTCGCGACGCCCTCGAGGCGATCGATGAGGAGGCGTGCGGCGCGCGCGCCGAGTTCGCGCGCGGGGACGGCGATGGTCGTGAGCTCGGGCGTGACGAGCGTCGCCATCTCGATGTCGTCGCAGCCGACGACGCTGAGCGCCTCGGGGACGGGGACGCGCTGCGCGCCGGCCTGCTTGAGCGCGCCGAGGGCGAGGAGGTCGTTGGCGCAGAAGACGGCGGTGGGACGCGGACGGTGTGTGAGGAGCGCGCGCATCGCCTCGCGTCCCCCGGCGACGGTGGGCGGCACACGACGCAGCCACGACGAGGGGAGCGCGATCCCTGCCTCGCGGAGCCGCTGCACGAAGCCGCGTTCGCGCATGCGGAAGGCGTGGATGTCGGTGGCCGGCCCCACGAAGGCGAGCGCCCGATGGCCGAGCCCGAGGAGGTGCTCGGCCGCCAGGCGGCCCGCGGCGACGGCATCGGTGGCGACGCCGGGCGCGAGCGACGACGGCGGCTCGTCCATGAGCACGACCTCGAGCCCGGCGAGCGTCTCCGGGGCGAGCGCGACGGCGCCCTCGGCTTCGAGGAGCGCCCCGTCGACCTGTCGGGCGCGCAGCGTGGCGACGATGTCGCCGAGCGCGCGGTCGCCGGTGGAGACGAGCAGGAGCGCGTAGCCGGCGCCCGCGGACGAGCGCCTGCGCGACGCGATTGGGTGTGTAGCCGAGGGCGGCGGCGGCGGCCTCGACGCGGGCGCGGGTGGCCGGGGAGATGCGCGCCGTGGGGTGGCGTCCGAGGACGAGCGAGGCCGTGGGCTGCGACACGCCGGCCTGTGCGGCGACGTCGCGGATGGTGGGGCGGCGGGGAGCGGGCGGGTGTGCCACGGCCGCAAATACGTATTGGCGCACGCGGCGCGTCAAGGTCAAGCGATGCGAGCGGGAACCGCGGTGACGGGGACACAGGTGCCTGGCACCGCGTGCGTGGACGGCGCCGGGCGAGGGGGACACAGGTGCCTGGCACCTCGTGCGTGGACGGCGCCGGGCGAAGTGGGAAGAGCGAGGGACAGAGGTCCCCGGGGGACAGAGGTGCCCGGCACCGCAGCCCGCAGCGGCGCCGGGGACAGAGGTGCCTGGCACCGCGGCGGTGCGCGGGCGCCGCGTCCGGCGCTCCCGCACCACCGCGCCGCGCATCCCGCCAATTGCGACGCTGCGCGCGCCCCACGAGATATCCGGCACCCACGCCGGCGTCTGC
>JALOPO010000008.1 GCA_025453855.1 Gemmatimonadaceae bacterium | reverse complement strand
GCGCTGCGGCATCAAGGTCGGCCCGGCGGCGCCGGATCCGGCCGGCATGACGGGCGTGACGCTCGTCGACGGCCAGCCCGCCTGCCAGCCGTAATCGGCCCGGCACGCGGCGCGCCCAGGCGCGCACGCCCAGCGGACATCACGACGACCCGATCGGTCCACGCGACCGGTCGGGTCGTCGTGCGTTGCGGGAGTGGCGCACGCATGGCGCGATGCGATGGCGCGAGCACGCATCGCACCGCGGGCACGCGAATGCGACAGGCGACCGCGCGAATGGTTACCGCGATCGCAGGGCGGCGACGCACCGTGACCGTGCCGCGCGGCACGGGGCCGCGCGACATCGCACCCGTCGCCGGAGCTGCCTCGCATGCCGTCCCGCACACCATCCGCACGCACGTCGCGCGCTGCCCGCTCGCGCGCCGCCTTCTCGCTCGTCGAGCTCCTCGTCGTCGTCGCCATCATCGGCATCCTCGCCGCCATCGCCCTGCCACGCGTCGGCAGCGCGCGCGGACGCGCCACCCGCGCCGCCGGCCTCGCCGACCTCCACCAGGTCGCGACCGCCCAGGAGGCGTTCTTCGCCGACTCCAATCGCTACGCCGCCCTCGCCGACACCGCCCTCCTGCGCCTCACGCTCTCGCGCGGCAACACGGGACTCGTCCTCGCCCCCGATGGCACCGGCTGGCACGCCCTCCTCCAGACCCCCGGCGGCACCCCCTGCGCGATCCGCACCGGCACCGCCGGCGCGCCCCCGGGGTGGGCCGGCCCCGCCCTCGCCGACGGCGCCCCCACCTGCGCCACCGACTGAGGCTCGGCCGCACGGACGATGCGCCGGCGTGGCGGCGCCGGTGCTTGCACCCTGCATGAGTGCTCGCGTTCTGCACCGGGGCCGCTCGCCGTGGCCATGCGTACCATCTTCGTAACGTACGCCGCTGCAACGACTTGCAACCAATGGTCGGGGTCGGCAACGCTCTTGCCCTGTAGCGGGCCGACGGTCCGACCCCACCCGCAGGTCACCCGCTTCCGGCTCTCCCCATGCACTCGAACCCGACGAAGGGCTTCACGCTCATCGAGCTGCTCATCGTGGTGGTCGTCATCGGCATCCTCGCCGCAGTCGCCATCCCCAAGTTCAGCAACTCGAAGGAGAAGGCGCTCAAGTCCGCCGCCTTCGCCGACCTGCGCAACCTCTCCACCGCCCAGGAATCGTTCTTCTCCGACTCCAACCGCTACGGCGGCATGGCCGACACGGGGCTCATGCGCTTCTCGCCCAGCCGCGGGAACACGAACCTCGCGATCGTCGCCACCGTCAACAACTGGAACGCGATCCTCACCATCCCCGGCGGCAAGCGCTGCGCGGTGAAGGTCGGCGTGGCCGCGGTCGATCCCGCCGGCTGGACCGGCCCCGCGCTCTCCGACGGCATCGCCACCTGCCAGCCCTGACGCGGCGCATGTCCCGACCGCACCTGTCGCACCGCGCACCCGCCGCGCGACTCGGCTTCACGATCGTCGAACTGCTGATGGCGGTCATCGTCGTCGGCATCCTCGCCTCGGTCGCGATCCCCGACATCGGCTCCGCCAAGGACAAGGCGGCACGCTCGGCCGCCATCGGCGAGATGCGCACCTTCGCCGCGGCACAGGAAGCCTTCTTCCAAGAGCACGATCGCTACGCGGGCAGCGCCGACCTCGCCCCCGCGCCGACACCGGGCAAGCTCGCCTTCCGCTGGTCGGCCGGCGCGCAGCTCCTCGGCGTCACCGCGGTCCACGGCGGCTGGAACGTCGCCGTCCGCATGGCGAGCGGAAAGCCGTGCGCCCTCGCCATCGGCCACGCACCGCTCCCGGCCTCGGTGCCGGGCCTCGTGCACGGGATCCCGGCCTGCGCACCTTGACACCTCGGGGCGCCGGTCCCCACGCACCGCCATGACGAACCGCAGTCGCCGCACGCCGCCTCCGCGCCGCGTGCGGCGCGGCGCATGCACACCCCCCTCCGCGCCCGGCGACCCTCGTCGCCCGGCACGCGACGCATCCGTCGATGCACCCATGCTTGCATCGCCGCACCGCCCTGCCACGTTTCGCGCGTGACCACCCCCCGTCCCGACTCGGCGACCCCGACGGTGCGCGCCGTCGCCGCCCCGGCGTTCGCGACCGAGCACGCCCGCGACGCCATGCTCTGGCCCGCCACGCTCGGCATCCTCGCCACGCTCCTCCTCGCCTGGGGGGCGCTGCGCTTCGCACCGCTCGAGCCACGCCTCCTGCAACCGATCGCCGTCGGTCTCGCCGTGGTGGTCGGCGTCGCCCTCACCGTGGCGGGCACGGCGCGAGCCGCCCGCCGCTGGCTCGACGACGAGGCCCGCGCCGCCGCCGTGCACCTCCCGGCCACGGTGCGCTGGCGCGCCCCCGGTCGCGCCGACGGCGACTCGCTCCCCGGCGCACTGCGCGCCCCGCTCGACGAAGCGATGTCGCTCGCGGTGGATCACGCCCGCACGCACGACAGCGCCCACGCGCACGCCGATCACGCCGCGCTGGGCGAGAACGTCGCCGCGCGCCTCGATGGCGTCGCCGGGTCGCTCGCCACCGCCATCGACGCGCACGCCACGGCGCGTGACGAGGCCGCGCGTGCCCACGCACTCCTCCTCGTGCGGCAGGCGCACGACGCGCTGCGCGCCATCGGCAGCGGGCTGCGACACGCCGCGCTCCCGCCCGCCTCGCCCGATGGGGTGCATGACGCCGCGCGTCGCGCCATCGACGTCGCCGACGCGCTGCGTCGCGACCTCGGCGAGCATGCGCTCGTCGTCCGGCACGACGACCGCAGCGCACCGGTGCGCCTGCACGGCCCCGGCTTCGATGCGGCGCTCGCCGCCGTGCTCCGCGCCGCCGCCGCCGACTCCGCACCGGCCGGTGCCACGCTGCAGCTCGCGCGCATGCGACGCGTCGCGTACGAGGACGAGCCGGTGCGGCGAGCGGGCGATTCGCCGCGCACGATCGTCCCGCGCATGCCGCACTCGGTCGTGCGCGCCTGGGTCGAGGCCACGCAGCCGCCGGCCGAGGTGCTGAGCGTGGTGATCGCCGACGCGGGGCACACCGTGGTGCACGTCGATCGCGCGCGCGCACTCGATCCGTTCGGCGTCGCGCGACCCGCCGATCCCATGGGGCTCGCCCTCGCCGACCTGCGTCGCGTGGTGACGCACGCGCGCGGCTGCATCTGGCTCGACGATGCGCGCGAGGGGGGCACCGCCGTCCATCTCCTCCTCCCGATCGCGATCGTCGGCTGATGCAGGCACGACGCGCGCAGACGATGATGGCTGCGTGATCCGGGTTACCGCACCGCGCTGATCGCGTGCGATGGTGGGCGCGTCTCCCGCATCCGGAGCCGCGCCATGCCGCACCCACGCCGCGGCGTCGCGCTCGTCGAGGCGCTCGTCGCCGTCGTCCTCGCCGCGCTCGTCGCCCTCCCCGCCCTCGATCTCGCCCGTCGCGCGGTCGCCGACGCCGATCGTGCCACGCGCACGCGTCGCCTCGCGCGCACCGTCGATGGCGCGCTCGCGCAGCACCTCGCCGAAGGATGCGCGGCGGCACCCGTCACGCACGTCGCGCACTGGCACGACGCCGACGTCACCATCGCCCGTGCCCGCGACGCCGCACGCGTCGTCGTCACCGCGCACGTCGTGCCGCGACGCGGCGCACCGCAGCTCCACAGGCGGAGCCGCCCATGCGACTGATCCGCACGTCCCTCCGCGCGCCACGTGGCGCCACGCTCGTGGCCACGCTCGTCGCGCTCGTCATCGGCAGCATCGCGATCACGCTCGTCGCCCGCGCCGCCGTCGCCGCGCTCGCCACCGAGGCGCGCCTCGCCCGACTGGCACGACTGCGCGACGACCCCGGCGACGCGCTCGAGACCATCGCGCACCGGCTCCGCGACAGCTCGCCGCGCGATGGCGACCTCCTGCAGGCCGACGGCGCCGTCCTCGCGCTCCGCGCGCGCATCGGCACGGGGCTCGTCTGCGCCCAGGCGCGTGACACGCTCCTCCTCGCCGCCGGCGACGATGCGGCGCCGTGGCGCGATGCCTGGGAGCGCGCCCCGCGCGCGGGCGACGTGCTGCGCACGAGCCACGACAGCGGTCGCGCGCAGTCCGCGCTGCGACGCGTCGATGCCATCGATCAGCCCTGCGCGCCGGGCGCGCGCGCCTGGTCGCTCCGCGCACGCTGGCGCGTCGTCACGGCCGACACGCTCCCCGCGCTCGCCATCGGCCACGCGGTGCGCGTCGCCGCCCGCGAGCGATGGACGCTCCATCGCGGCGCCGACAACGCATGGGCACTCGGCCAGGCCACCTGGGATGCGGCGTTGGGGACCTGGGCCACGCCACAGCCGCTGGTGGCGCCCATGCGATCACCGGCCGCCGGTGGCTTCCGCGTGACGGCGCACGACTCGACGGGCGCGCCACTCCCGCTCGCGCGGCTCGCCGACGCCACCCTCGTCACGCTCGTCGCCCACGCCGATGACGCCGCCGCCCCCGACACGATGCGCATCCATGTCGGCGCACCGTGATCGCGCGCCACACGCGCGTCCCGCGCGCGCGACCCGGCGTGCACGCGCCCCCCATCGGCGGGGCGCGTCGCTGCTCGTCGTCGTCGCGACGCTCGCGGTGCTCGCCCTCGTCGTCGCCACGCTCGTCACCGGCGCACGCGCGAGCGTGCGGCAGGCGAGCCAGGCGCGGACCCGCACGGCGCTCGCGGCGCGCGCCGATCTCGCGCGTGACGAGGCGATCGCCGAGGTGCACGCCGGCGCATGGCGCACGCTCGGCGACATCGGTGGTGCGATCGCGCTGCCGGTGACCGCCACGCCCGACACCGTGATCACCGCCCGCGTCGGGCGCGCGGCGTGGGATGCGCTCGTCGTCGCCATCGCCCTGCGCGCGCGCGGTGGCGTGGCGGGGCTCGATGCGCACGTCGCGCGACGGCTCGACATCCCGCTGCGCACCCCGTGGCCCATGCCGCGCGCCCCGCTCACCGGCGTGCACCCCTGGGCCCGTGACGCGGGCGCCGTGGTGACCGGCCACGCCGACGATGGCGACAGCACGCGACGGTGCGTGGAACGCGTCCCGGCCGCGGGGCCGTCCGAGCGGCTCGTGGCGGCGCCATCGCTCGCGGCGCTGCTCGCGCATCCCGGCGCGCAGTCACTGGATCCCGACACCGCGCCGCCGGTGGTGCAGGGGCTCGTCGTGCTCGATGGCGGACGATCGCTCGAGCGTCCGCTCGTGGTGCGTGGCTGGCTCGTGGCCACGGGTGCGCTCGCGGTGCGCGCCCCGTTGCGCGTCGAGGGAGTGCTCGTCGCCGGCGGCGCGGTCGACACTCCCGCAGGCGGGAGGGTGCACGTCACCGGCGCCGCGTGGAGCCTCGACGATGTCGCGGGGCGTGCGCGGCTCGGTCCGCGCGACACGGTGCGCTGGGCGCCGTGCCTCGTGCGGCGCGTGCGCGCCGCCCTCGCCGTCCCGGCGCCGATCGCGGCCTGGGACGCGGATCACGGCGGGTGAATTCGATGGGTCGGCGTTACCTCCGTGCCGGCCGGTCGTTTGACCTGCGGCAGACCAGCGGGTGCGACAGATGTCGTGCGTCGCGGGTCGGCTACCCACCCATGGTGGCCCGTGACCCCGGGTCGCCGACACATCAGGTCACGGCGGAGGGGCGATGAAGCTCTTCAAGCGGCGGAAGGTCACCGTCGGGCTCGACATCGGATCCGGACTCGTGAAGGTCGTGGTGATCAACCACGCGCGCGGCGTCCCGGAGTTGGAGCGGGTCGTCGTCGAGCCGGTTCCGCCGGACGCGATCGTGGCCGGTGAGGTCATGGACCAGGCGCTCGTCATCCAGGCCGTGCAGGGGGCGCTCGTCGCCGCCGGCGTGGAAGGGGCGGACGTCGTCGCGGCCGTCGGTGGCGGCAACGTCATCGTGCGCAAGGTGCGCGTCGACAAGGCGCGCCGCGGCGAGCTGCGCGAGGCCATGCAGTGGGAGGCCGAGCAGATCGTGCCCTTCGACACGAGCGCGATCACCCTCGACTACCAGCTGCTCGACGGCGACGAGGATGCGCCCGAGCTGAGCGTGCTCCTCGCGGTCGCCAAGCGCGACCTCGTCGAGGCGCGCGTGCAGCTCCTGCGCGATGCCGGCGTCACGGCGCGCGTCGTCGACGTGGAGGCCTTCGCGCTCCACAACGCCTTCGAGTTCAACCATCCCGACGCGATGCGCGGGACGGTGGCGCTGGTGAACATCGGGCACGACGTGAGCAACGTCAGCGTGCTCGAGGACGGCGTGCCGATCCTGACCCGCGACAACCCGGTCGGCGTGCGCCGCCTGCGCGAGGACCTGCAGCGCGAGGCGCGCCTCGGTGCCGACGAGGCCGAGACGGCGCTCACGAGCGGCCAGGCCTCGACCGCGCTCGACGCCGTCGTGCTCCGCCGTGGCGAGGAGCTGGCCCGCGAGATCGAGCGCGCCGGCACCGTCGCGCAGTCGCTCTCGCGCACGCTCCGCCCCCTGCGCGAGGTCTACGTGGCCGGCGGCGGCGCGCGCGTCGCCGGGCTGGCCGAGCGTCTCGCGAACCAGCTGCGCATCCCGGTGCGCCCCGTGAACCCGCTCCTCAACCTCGCCGTCGCCGACGGCGCGCTGGACGACGTGGACACCGAGGCGGTGGCGCCGATCCTGGCGCTCCCCGTCGGCCTCGCCCTCCGCAAGGTCGCCTGAGGCCCCGCCGATGATCGAGATCAACCTCCTCGCCCCCGGCTCCGGCGCAACCGCCACCAGGCGGTCGCCGCTGGCCTTCCTCGCCCGCTTCCGCAAGCCCGCCGACGCCGATCTCGGTGACGAGATGGCGATGCCCGAGGCGCGACGCGGCCTCGTGCTCGCCGCCGCGGCCAGCGTCGCGATCGTCACCATGGCGGTCGGCGGCGGCTGGTGGTGGCAGGGCCGCACCGCCCAGGAGCTCGACGCCAAGCTGCAGAGCGAGCTGGCCGACAGCGCGCGCTTCAGCGCCGTCATCGGCGAGCAGCGCACCGTGATCGCCAAGCGCGACTCGGTGATCGCGCAGCTCGCCGTCATCCGCGACATCGACGACACGCGCTACGTCTGGGCGCACGTCCTCGACGAGGTGAGCCGCCAGCTCCCGCCCTACACCTGGCTCACGTCGGTGCAGCAGACCGCGTGGGTCGCCCCGGTCCCGCAGCGCGACACGACGCGCGCCGCCGCCGGCGACTCGACGCGGAAGAAGAAGGACGCGCCGCGCGCCGAGCCGATGATGGCCTTCCAGGTCGTCGGCAACACCGCCGACATCCAGGCGCTCACGCGCTACATGCGCGACCTCGAGGGGTCGCCGTTCGTGCAGAACGTGACGCTCAACAAGTCCGCGGTGGTCGTGATCGACAATCGCGAGGTCACCGAGTTCACGCTCGACGCGCAGTACCAGAAGCCGGACCCGTCGGCCATCACGACGGCGCCCGTCACCCTTTCCGTCCGCTGACGATGCTGTCCACCCTCACCAAGCGCGAACAGGGGCTCGTGGCGCTGATCGTCGTCGCCATCGGCCTGGCGGGCCTCTACTACACCTACGTCTTCACGCCCACGGCCGACGAACTGGTCGCGACGCGGGAGCACGTGGAGGCGCTCGCCCAGTCGAACCGCACGTCGGCCCGCGAGCTCCGCGCCGGGAACCTCAAGCGCCTCAAGGCCGACGCCGAGCGCTATGCGGAGCAGCTCGAGGTGATGAAGCGCCTCGTGCCGACCGCCAACGAGGTCCCCGCGCTCCTCGAGCAGGTCTCGAACGCCGCGCGCCGCTCGGGGCTCGACCTCGCGGCCGTCACGCCGCAGGCGGTCGCGACCAGCGGCGAGACCTACGACGCGCACAAGTACCGCATCGCCGTCAAGGGGAGCTACCTGCGCATCGCGGGCTTCTTCGGCGAGATCGGGTCGCTGCCGCGCATCATGACGGCGAGCACCGTGAAGATGACGCCGAGCACCAAGCTCGGTGAGGCGCAGCCGCTGGCGCGCAAGGCGCGCATGGCGGCGCCGACCGAGGCGACGCTCGTCACCGAGTTCGACCTCGAGACCTACGTCGTGCGCGCCAGCGCGCCCACGGCCACCACCACGCGCGGAGGGACGACGCCATGAGCCGCCGGACCATCCTGGCGCTCGCGACGCTCGTCGTCGCGCCGTCGCTGGCCGCCGCGCAGGCGAGCCAGGCGACGACGCGCGCGCGCACCGCGGTGCGCGAGGCCAACAGCGCCGCCGCGGCGCGCGGTGCCATCCCCGCGACGCCCGCACGCAGCATCTCGCCCGCCAGCGCGCCCGGCAGCACCGCGCCCCTCGACCCGGCGCTCGCCGCCGCCGGTGGCGTGGAGAAGGGACATGCCACGGGCATCGTCGACAGCAGCGGGACCGCGCTCTCGTTCCGTCGCGAGGTCTACGCCTTCGAGCGCGGCGATCGCCGCGACCCGTTCGTCTCGCTCATGACCACCGGGGTGCTCCGCCCCGTGGTGTCGGACCTCCTCCTCGTCGGCGTCGCGTACGCCGATGCCGGGCGGTCGGTCGCGGTCTTCCGCGACAAGCAGACCAAGGAGCAGTACCGCGTGAAGACGGGCGAGATGCTCGGCCGCATGCGGGTGTACGCCATCGAGCCGCGCAAGGTGACCTTCGCGATCGACGAGTTCGGCTTCAATCGCCACGAGAGCATCCAGATGGGAGACACCACCCGGCTCTCCCTGACCCAAACCACCCGCATGGGGACGCCATGATGATTCCGACGCTGGAATTCTCGCTGGCGCGTCGGCTCGCCGTCGCGGCGTGCACGCTCTCGGCGTGCGCCCTCGTCGCCGCGCCGCTGCGCGCACAGGCCACGCTGCACGGGGTCCGCGTCGACGTGTCGACCGGCCGCACGCTGGTCGCGCTCGCGCTCGACGACTCGGTGACGCGCAGCACCTTCACGCTCGCCAACCCGGCCCGCCTCGTGGTCGACCTCACCGGCGCGCGCCTCGCGGCCGGCGCGGGGGCGGAGGGCTACGACGGCACGCCGCGCGGCCCGATCACGAACGTCCGCCTCTCGCAGTACCGCCCCGACGTCGTCCGCGTCGTGCTCGACCTCGCGTCGGCCGCGCGCTACGAGGTGACCGGCGGGCGCACGCTGCAGATCGCGCTCCCCGGCGGCGGCGACGCCCCGGTGTGGGCGGTCGGGCGCAGCGAACTCCCCGCCACCGGACAGGCCGTCGCGCAGGAGACGCTCGTCGAGTCGCGCGCGAGCGCCGGTCGCGCCGCGGCCGGCGATGCCGCCGTGGATCCGGGCGAGCGTCCCGCCGGCCGCAAGCCGTCGGCCCGCGCGCGCCTCTCGGTGAGCTACCAGGACGCCGACATCCGCGACGTGATCGCCGCCTTCGCGTCGTTCGCGAACCGCACCATCGTCATCGGCAAGGACGTCAACGGCTCGGTCACCGCCGACGTGCGCGACAAGCCGTGGGACGACGCCCTCTCGGCCATCCTCACCGCGCAGGGGCTGGCGGCGAGCGAGGAGCCGAACGGGATCATCATCGTCGACAGCTACGCCAACATCCTCGCCAAGCAGTCGCTCGAGCCGCTCACGACGCAGGTGGTGAGCGTGAACTACGCGAACGCCAACACGCTCGCGCGCACCGTCTTCAACCTCCTCTCGTTCGACTGCCTCCCGGGCGCCAGCGGCGCGACCCCGCAGATCGCGTCGAGCAACTCGGCCTCGCCCGGCGCGCCGCCGGCGCTCCCGCAGGGGTGCGTGCGCCGCGGCAGCGTGCAGTCCGACAGCGCCACCAACTCGCTCCTCATCCGCGAGGTGCCGAGCCGCATCGCCGACGTGGTGAGCTACGTGCGCTCGATCGACCGCCGCACCCCGCAGGTCGCGATCAAGGCCAAGATCATCTTCACCAACCGCTCGCAGATCGAGGAGTTCGGCGTCAGCTACGACATCGGCACGCCGCGCCAGTTCTTCTCGGCCGTCATCCCGCGCCAGGAGGTCACGCAGCGTGACCCCGTCGACAACAACGGCGACGGCGTCCCCGACGGCTTCCGCGAGATCCTGCAGCCGGTCATGGGCGACCGCGTCGACCTCGCCGGCCGCAGCGTCTCGGCGGTCACGAACGTGAATGCGCGCGTCTCGCAGCCGGCCATCAACCTCCTCTACAGCGCCGCGATCGGGAAGTACTCGCTGACGTCGTTCCTGCAGGCGCTCCAGGAGTCGCGCCTCGCCGACGTGCAGGCCGAACCGACCGTGACCACGCTCGACAACCGCGTGGCCGAGATCCTCGTCGGCCAGGAGATCCCGATCCGCGTCCTCGACGCCGGCGCGGCGATGGGCGGCGGCGCGCAGGGCGGCGCCGGGGCGCAGGTCAACATCCCGCGCGCCACGGTGAACCTGAAGGAGGTCGGCATCGCGCTCCGCGTGACGCCGCGCATCACGAACAACCGCCAGGTGCTCATGGCGATCCACGCCGAGAACAGCTCGGCCTCGCTCGCCAGCTCGGATGTCGGCTTCATCTTCGACAAGCAGCGCGCCGACAACACGCTGCTCGTGAACGACGGCGAGACGGCGGTCATCGGCGGCCTCACGGTCACCGAGATCTCGCGCTCGCGCTCCGGGATCCCGATCCTCATGGATCTCCCGCTGGTCGGCAAGCTGTTCGGCGTGACGCGCAAGCAGGAGCAGAAGCGCGACCTGCTGATCCTCGTGACGCCGCACATCATCGACGAGGGTGAGCCGGTCCGTCCGGCGACGCCCCCGGGCCGCTGAGCCCACCCCACCCAGCACCACTCCCGCCGATGCCGACGATGGTCTCGCGCGTTCCGCGCCTCGTCCTCGTCACCGCCGCCGCGCTCCTCGCGGCGTGCGGTGACGGCTCGCCCACGGTCGATACCGGTACCCTCGACCAGGTCGCGCCGCGCGCCTCCACGCGCCGCGCCACGAGCCCCGACTCGATCTTCGCCTTCACCGTCACCGCCAGCGACAACCTCGGGATCAAGTACATCCGGGCGGCGCTGAGCGGGGCGATCACCACTGCCGTCACGGACACGTTCCGCACCGCCGTCACGCAGACGGAGAAGACCTTCGCCATCGACGTGCCGCGCAGCGTGCCGTCGGGGGCGCAGGTGCAGGTCGTCGTGCAGGTCGAGGACGGGAACAACAACCTGTCGAAGCCCGACACCGTGATGCTCGCCGTCGGCAACCGGCAGCCGGGCTTCGTGAGCATCGTCAGCCCGGCCACCGGCACGCAGGCCGTGCGCGGTCGCCCGGTGGTGCTCGCCATCGCCGCGCGCGCCACGAACAAGCTGCGCGCCATCGGCTACTCGGTGCAGGCCGCCCCGGGGACGCCGGCCAACACGCCGCTCCCCGCCATCCCGGCCGACTCGCAGCTCTTCAGCTCCCCGCTGCGCGACTCGACGTCGGTGAACCTCACGATGAACATCCCGGCCACGGCCGCCGCCGGCCCGGTGTCCATCCTGCCGTTCCTCGTCGACTCGCTCGGCCAGCGCTCGGCCGGCGCGCCGATCATCCTCGACGTCCTCGCCTCGGGCGGCGGCGCGACGATCCCGCGCATCACGCGCTTCGGCGTCACCGACCGCATCGAGGCGCGCGACACCGCCTTCGTCGAGGCGCAGGATGCCGTCGGCATCGGCTTCGTCGGCTACGAGTTCCGCACCATGGACGGCGTGCGCGTCACCCGCGACTCGCAGCCCGTGGCCGGGGCGCCGACCTCGGTCCCGGTGCGCCTCGACATGCGCACCACCACCCCGCGCGCCGGTGCCGCGCTTCGCCTCCAGCTGCGCTTCTTCGCCCGCAACAGCGAGGGGCGCGTCACCGACAGCACCACCGCGCCGATCGACACCGTCGTCCTCGTCTCCGGGACCACGCGCCCGCTGCCGAACGGCGGACAGGTCGCCGACGGCTACTACCACGACGGCACGCGTCGCCTCTACCTCACGAACATCGAGCGCAACCAGGTCGAGGTCTTCAACTTCGACTCGCTCAACTTCATCGAGCGCGCCATCCCGGTCGGCTCGCGGCCGTGGGGCATTGCCCCGATGCCGCAGACGCGCGGCACGCCGCTTGGCGCGGTGCGCAACCAGCTCATCGTCGCCAACAGCGGCGGCACGAACCTGAGCATCGTCGACGTCGATGGCTCGGGCGGCGGCAGCGAGTCGAACCGCTACCTCCTCCCGAACATCATCGCCTACAAGGTCTCCCGGCAGGGCGCGGGGATCACGCGCGAGATCTTCGACTTCTCGGATCGCCCGCAGTTCATCGGCGCCACGCTGAACCCGGCCGGCGACGTGATCGTCGCCTACTCCACGACGCCCACCGGCGGCCAGGCGGGCCAGTTCGCCAACAAGGGGACGATCCGCTGGGAGAACATCTCGCGGCGTACGTCGCACCTCTTCTACGAGCACGCCACCTTCCTCAAGAACAACCGCGGCGACACGCTCGAGGTCGAGCGCCGCGCGTCGGGCGGCTTCGGCACCGACCAGACGCTCGTGCCCTTCCCCTTCACCGCCCGCGGGCGCCGCGCCAGCGGACGTGACACGGTCGACGTCAGCGCGGCGATGATCGTCGACCTCACCCAGGTCGGCTTCCGCGACACGACCTTCGTGCGCAACTCGGCCAGCTTCCGCCGCGTCATCTTCGGCGAGGGCGGCCCGACGCGTGGCAGCCGCGTGCTCTCGTGGGACGCCGATCCCGGGCTGCAGCGTTACTCGTTCCAGATCGCCGACACGGTCGGGAACGAGGTGATCCGCATGACCTCGGACCTGGCCTTCTACGACGGCGGCATCTCCCCCCCGGGCGACGTCTCCGACCTCATCGCGAACGCCTTCTCGAGCGTGCAGGGTGTGGCCATCAGCGCCGACGGCGAGATGGCGGCGCTTCGCGCCGACTCGACCTACCTCTTCAACTCGCGGCTCCGCCTCTACGGCACGCTGCAGACGTCGGGCGGCAACCCCGGCTTCGACTTCCACCCGCTGTTCGCGCCGGGCCCGACGCTCCAGGCCGCGCCGCTCCAGAATCGCCTCACCTTCGCCGCCTCGCGCGAGCCGGTGCTCGAGATCTACGACACGCAGTGCTTCCAGCGCGTCGGCGTGATCGCGATCCGCGACCCGATCATCGGGCCGGTGAAGTCGGCGGTGCGTGCCGGACGGATCATCCTCGTCGGCGCCACCGTGCGCGGCGTGGTCGTCCTCGAGCTCGACCCCACGCAGTTCCGCGCGGCCTGCTGAGCGCTCCCACCGCTCGGCCACCACGGCCCGCTCCCGCCTCGTGCGGGGGCGGGCCGTGGTGCATTCCCCCACGGTGCCTGGCACCGCACGCGCCGCGTGCACGCGGGCAGCGCCATTAGCTTGCCCGCGTCATGGCGCATCTCCGCTTCACCACCGCCGGCGAGTCGCACGGACCCGCCCTCGTCACCATCCTCGAAGGGGTCCCCGCCGGCCTCGCGCTGCGCGCCGAGCACGTCGACGCCGACCTCGCACGCCGCCAGCAGGGCTACGGCCGCGGGCGGCGCATGCAGATCGAGCGCGATACCGTCGAGTTCCTGAGCGGCGTGCGCGCCGGCGAGACGCTCGGCTCGCCGATCGCGATGCTCGTGCGCAATCGCGACTGGAGCAACTGGCAGGCGATCATGGATCCCGCGCCGCGCGAGGAGGACGCCGGCGACGCGCTCCGCCGCCGCGCGGTGACACGCCCGCGCCCCGGCCACGCCGACCTCACCGGGGTGCTCAAGTACGATCGCGATGACGCCCGCGACATCCTCGAACGCGCCTCGGCCCGCGAGACGACGGCGCGCGTCGCCGCCGGTGCCATCTGCCGCACGCTGCTCGCCGAGTTCGGCGTCGCGATCGGCAGCCACCTCGTGCACCTGGGCGGCGTCGACGCGCAGCCCCCCGAGCCGCTCCCCGCGGCGCTGAACGCGGCCGCCGACGCGAGCGCACTGCGCACGCTCGACGCGCACGCCGAGGCCGAGATGATCGCGCGCATCGACACCGCCAAGCGCGAGGGCAACACGCTCGGTGGCATCTGCGAGGTCGTCGCCACCGGACTTCCCGTGGGGCTCGGCTCCCACGTGAGCTGGGATCGCAAGCTCGATGGCCGCATCGGCGCCGCGATGCTCAGCATCCCCGCGGTGAAGGGCGTCGAGGTCGGGATCGGCTTCGAGGCCGCGCGTCGCACGGGCGCGCAGGTGCACGACGAGATCGAGCACGCGCCGGGACGCGCGCGGACGGGCAACGTCCGGCGCCGCACGAACCGCGCGGGGGGGCTCGAAGGCGGGATGACGAGCGGCGAGCCGGTCGTCGTGCGCGTCGCGATGAAGCCCATCTCGACGCTCATGCGCCCGCTGCAGACGATCGAGATGGCGACCGCCGAACCGGCGGCCGCCGTGGCCGAGCGGAGCGACGTGACCGCCGTCCCGGCGATGGGGGTGATCGCCGAGGCGATGCTCGCCTTCGTGCTCGCCGACGCCTTCGTGGAGAAGTTCGGCGGCGACTCGATCGGGGAGCTCCGCCGCAACCACGATGCGTACCTCGCGCACGTGAACCGTCGGCTGGGCGGGGGCGACTGATGCAGGCGACGATGCCGTGGCGCTCTGGCGTCATGGCGTCAGCGTCGAGGGCCGGTCGGGCGGCATGAGCGGGTCGGCACCGGACGCCGCGCCGGCCCGCCACGTCGTCCTCATCGGCGTCCCCGGGGCAGGGAAGAGCGTCACCGGGCGTCGCCTCGCGCGTCGCCTCGCACGCCCCTTCCTCGACCTCGATGCCGAGCTCGTGCGTCGACGCGGGCGGTCGGTGGCGGCCATCTTCGCCGACGAAGGCGAGGAGGGGTTCCGGCGTCACGAGCGCGAGCTCACGCGCGAGCTGGCGGCCGCCGACGTCGCCCCCTCCGTGATCGCGCCGGGCGGCGGCTGGGTGCTCGATCCCGTGAACGTCGCCGCGCTCCGGCCGTCGGCGATCATCGTCTGGCTGCGCGTCGGGCCCGCGGAGGCAGTGGCGCGCATGGGGGCACGCATCGCGCGCCGCCCGCTGCTCGCGGGTGACGATCCCGTGGTCGCCCTCGCCGCGCTGGCCGAGCGACGCGAGGCCGCCTACGCCGCCGCCGCCGATCTCGTGGCCGAGACCGCCGGTCGGCGGCCCGAGCAGGTGGCGCGCTGGATCGCCGGGATGCTCGCGCGCGGTGTGACCGGGGCGCCGCGAACCTGACGCGGCGGCGCCGGTACGAGGCTCGTCGGAGCGCCTTGCCGCAGGCGAAACGCATGTCTGCGCATGCCGCCGTCACGAGCCCGCGACCCCGATCAATGGCCGAGTCCGCTCGCCTCGCGCCCTGCGGCGGACGTTATAGTAGGCGGCGCGACCGCGGTGCCGCGGGGCCGGCGTCGGCCGGCTTCGACCGGCGGGGGCGGCGCGGGACCTGGACGGAGGGGAGAATGAGCTTTCGCGTGCTCGGACCGCACGAGCGTGGTCGGTTCGCCCCCGAGGCCTGGGGGTGCCTGATCGGCATGGCGGCCACCGGCACGCTCGGCCCCACCGAACTCGAACTCGTCATCGAGCGGGCCCTCGCGCAGTTCGACGGCCGCATCTCGCTCGACGACATCCGCGCGCTCCTCGACGGCAGCGCGCCCGACGACCTCGGCTCGGGCCCCGAGCCGGTGACGGTGCACTGACCTCGCGGCGACAGGCTCCGTCGTCCGCTCCTCGACCCCTGATGGCCTCCACTCCTCGCAAGAAGACCCCGACGCGCGCCGCGTCCAAGACGGCGACTGCCCGCTCCGCGCCCGCCAAGGCGCGCGGCGCCGCCACGCCGCGCGCGCGCGCCGCCGCCAACGGCGCCGGGCGCCGGCTGGTGATCGTCGAGTCGCCGACCAAGGCGCGCACGATCAGCCGCTTCCTCCCGAGCGGCTACACGGTGCTGCCGAGCATCGGCCACGTGCGCGACCTCCCGCAGAACGCGGCCGAGATCCCCGAGCAGTACCGCAAGGCGGCGTGGGCACGGTCCCCTCGAGCTCGCGCAAGGTGATGACCGAGCTGCGGCGCGCGCTCAAGGATGCCGACGAGCTCATTCTCGCGACCGACGAGGACCGCGAGGGCGAAAGCATCTCGTGGCACCTGCTGCAGGAGCTCAAGCCCAAGGTGCCGGTGCGACGCATGGTCTTCCACGAGATCACGCAGTCGGCGATCCGCAGGGCGCTCGAGGAGTTCCGCGACGTCGACGAGGATCTCGTGAAGGCGCAGGAGGCGCGTCGCATCCTCGACCGCCTCACCGGCTACACCGTCTCGCCGCTCCTCTGGACGAGCATCGCGCCGCGCCTGTCGGCCGGCCGCGTGCAGTCGGTGGCGGTGAAGCTCGTCGTC